>JADFNY010000038.1 GCA_022563115.1 Acidobacteriota bacterium
GCGTTACGGTCTGTGGCCGCGCTACGGGCAGCGCACCCCCGCCGTTCGCGCCTCACGCCTCGGGCGGGCGGTGCTGAACGACTTCGACGTCATCGTCTTCCCGAGCGGCAACTACGGCGACGTCCTCGGCGAGCCCCTGGTCGATCGGATAAGCCAGTGGATGCGGGACGGGGGCACGATGGTGACGCTGGCGGAGTCCACCCGTTGGGCCATCGGTGCAGGCCTGCTCGCCACCACCACCGAGCGCCGCGGCGGCCGTTCCGAGGACGAGGATCCTCCGGCGGCCGACGACGAGACGCCCGAACAGCCGATCGAGTACCTCGACGAGATCGTCCCCGAGGACGAGGCGCCCGACGCGGTGCCCGGCGCCATCCTGCGCGTTCTGCTGGATACCGAGCACTGGCTGGCCGCCGGGACCGATGGTGAGATCGGCGTGTTCGTGGAGGGCTCCCGGGTGTTCCGGCCGATCACGCTGGACGAGGGCACCAACGTCGGCCGCTATGCCGAGCTCGAAGACATGGTGCTCAGCGGCATCGTCTGGGAGGAATCGCGCGCCCAGCTGGCGAGCAAGGCGTTCCTTATCCACCAGCCGGCCGGCCGCGGCCAGATCGTGGCCTTCGCAGAGGACCCCAACTACCGCGCCTACTCCGAAGCCACCGAGCTCCTCTTCATAAACGCGATTCTTCTGGGCCCCGGACGATAGCTCACCCAGCGAACGTCGTTGCCAAGACGATGGCATTGGCGCGGTTGAGCTGTCCCCAGCCCTAGCCCGGACTTGGCAGCGGGTGGCTAATAAGCCCAGTTCTCCGGGCGTAACCCACCGACGCGTTCGAACTCATCCACGTTGTTGGTCACCAACGTCGCGCCGAGCGCAAGCGCGTGCGCGGCGATCAATGTGTCGTCGAACCCGATGGGCTTCCCTGCCGACGCGAGATCGGCGCGAACCCGCGCCGCCTTCCGCGCCGCGGCGACGTCAAACGGAAGGGGCTCGACCCGGCCGAGAAACGATTCGACGTCGCGCCGGGGCAAGGTCCGTACGGTCATTATGGGACGGTCTCGGATGCCCAGTTTCTCGCTGCCCGGAGCTGATGCGGCTGCGGGCGTCAGTAGAGCCTACGCGACGTCAACCACCTGGCTACCGGGCGCGATCTCGTCACCGCTGTCGTCGAAGCGCACCCAGCACTTGGTGCCGCCGTCGTAGTCGCGGGCCCGCAGCACGAGCTCGGCGGGCCGGCCCATGGCGGTGCAGCGCTTGATTTCGGGCTCATCGAGGCCGCGCCAGATCCTGACGAACGGATTGCTGTCCCATTCCTCGCCGATGGTGGTGAAATCGGTGTGCCCCGGGTAGACGGTCATCTCGGGGGGCAGCTTCATGAGCACTTCCATGATCGAGTGCTGGATGTCGGCAAACGTCGCGTGTCCGGGGGCGAGGGTGCCGCCGACGGTGCCCTTGAACAGCGTGTCGCCGGTGAACACCGCCTCGTTGTCGATGACGAACGCCAGCATGCCCTTGGTGTGCCCCGGAGTGTGCAGCGCCTTGATCGACAACCTGCCGCTGGCGATCTGGTCGTCGCCGACGAGGGTCTCGTCGTAGGGACCGTCGAACAGGTCCGCCTCGGCCGCTGGCACCAGGACAGGACAGCCGTACTTTTCGACGAAAAAATCGTTGAAGCTGACGTGGTCGACGTGGTGGTGGGTGCAGAGCAAATGGGTGACGCTCAGGTCGTTTGCCGAGATGAAGTCGGTCAGCGGCTCGGCCGGCCCGCCGGCGTCGATGATCACGCAGCTGCCGCCGGGTTGGTCGCCAGCGACGAAGCTATTCGACAGGTACTGCTGGTTCAGCGCCCGTTCAACAATCATTGTGGGTCTCCTGATTGCGGCTGGCCGGTTGAGCGTAGAGCACTTGCTTCTTCGCGTCGCCCGGCCGGCTGCCGCGCATCTTCAAAATGTAATCACCGACCGGATGCCATCCTGCGCCTCCATCAACTCGAAGCCCTTGTTGACTTCGTCGAGCGTGATGCGGTGCGAGATGAAACCGTCCAGGTCGAGGTTGCCTTCGAGATACATGTCGACGAGCTGCGGCACGTTGGTGCGCCCGCGGGTGCCGCCGAAGCTACCACCGATCACCGTGCGCCCGGTGATCAGGAAGCGCGGGACGATGGCGAGCGTCTCGCCCTTGCCGGCGACGCCGAGCACAGTGCACACGCCCCAGCCCATGCGTGCCGCCTCCACCGCCTGCGCCATCACCCCGACCAGTCCGGTGGCCTCGAACGTGTAGTCGGCGCCGAAGCCGTCGGTCATGTCGAGAATCTGCTGCACCGGGTCGACGTCGCCACCGCCGGCGACGATCAGGTCGGTGGCGCCGTAGTGCTTCGCGACCTCGAGCCGATCAGCCGACAGGTCGACGGCGATGATGCGCTCCGCCCCCTGGATCTTGCAGCCGGCCACCGCGCCGAGGCCGACGAGGCCGGTGCCGAACACCGCGCACGTCGATCCCGGCTCGACTTGGGCCCTGTACATCGCCGCCCCCAGCCCGGTGGCCGCACCGCACGCCAGCGTGCACACGACGTCCGACTCAGCTTCCTTGTTGATCTTGGCGAGCGCGATCTCCGGCATCACGGTGTATTCGGCGAACGTGCTCGTGCCCATGAAGTGGCGAATGGGCTCGCCGTCGCGCGATAACCGCGGCGTCCCATCGGGCATCACCCCCTGGCCCTGGGTTTCGCGGATCGCCATGCACAGGTTGGTCTTGCCGCTGGTGCAGTGGATGCACACGCCGCACTCGGGCGAAAAAAGCGTGATGACGTGATCCCCCGGTCGTACCAACGTCACCCCTTCGCCCACCGCCTCGACGAAACCGGCACCCTCGTGCCCCAACACGGTCGGCACGTAGCCGCTCGGATCGGCGCCGCTGGCCGTGTACAGATCAGTATGGCAAACCCCGCAGGCCTCGATCTTGACCAAGACCTCACCGGCTTTCGGGCCCTCGAGGTCGAGCTCTTGCACCTGGAGCGGCTGGCCAAATTCCTCCAAAACGGCGGCGCGGATCTTCATCGTGGCTGACCTCCCGGTGCTTTGATGGCGTCTGAGTCTCGATTCGCGATGGTGCGGGCGACGGCGCCTGAAGCACAAGCATAGACAACCCATCGGTCAGCCTCGACCGCGACGGCCACGACGTTAATGTTTCAATCGCTGACTAGAACAGCACCGCACGGCGCTTCCCTTGGACAGTCGCTCGGCCGGCGGTACAATCCGGACCCTAGCTCCCCGACTTTCGTGGCTCCCACGAGTTCCCTAACCATCGTCCCCAAGCAGGAGACCGAACATGAAGAACCGGTTCAGCCTGTTCTTGGGCTTCGCGGCCACCCTGTTGCTAGCGACCAACGTGGCCCTTGCTACGCAAGACGCAGATGTCGCCGGCGAGTGGCTAATGACCATCAGCGCACCGAACGGCGATCGCACGATCACGCTCAACATCGAGCAGGATGGCTCGACCCTCACCGGCACGTCGCTGACCGAGGGCCAGGAAGAACCCTCTGAGCTCACCGGCACGATCGACGGCAACAACATCACGCTCAACATCCGGGGTGGCTTCGGTCGTGGCCGCGGCGGTGGTGGCGGCGGCGGTGGCCGTGGCGGCGGTCGTGGCGGCGCTCCCTGGGAGGGCACGGTCGACGGCGACACGATGTCGGGCGAGCGCACCTTCGGCGGTCGCGGTGGTGGCGGCGGCACCACGATCACCTGGACGGCGACCCGGCAATGACCGACTCGAGGCGCCCGAGACGCGCCTGAGAGACGGCCGAGAAAAATCACGCGGCGGTCCGTTCCTCGCGGGGCGGCTCGCCGCGATCCTCTTTCTTGGGCGAGAACCGGCGTTGGAAGTCCCCGTCCGTTTTTGCCCGCCGGTGTCTCCACGATTTCGAGGCCGCAGACTATGATTAGCCTGCGACCTTTGCCGAAAGAGGACCCATGAGCGACACAAATTCCGACGAAACGCATGGAGTTGAAGGCACCACCGAGCTCGAGAACACTCTCATTGCGGTGGAGCTCAAGCTCGACGAGGCGTTCGAGGCCGCCGGGCGCCAAGCCCTCACCGACGACGAAGCCGGCGCTGGCATGGTCCTGGAGCAGGTGCTCGACCTGATCTACGATAGCTTCGGCTCGGTAATCCCGTACGACCGCATCGGTGTGGCCACCACCGAAGACGACGGCCAGATCGTCCGCTCGCGATGGGCGCGCTCAGAGGCGGACAATCTCAAGATGGGCACCGGCTACGCCGCGCCGCTCGAGGACGAAGCGGTCCAGAACATCCTCGGCTCGGGCGAGCCGTTGATCGTCAACGACCTGGAGGCCTACCTCAAGGAGCACCCCGAGTCGCAGCCGACCCGCGACATCATCGAGGAGGGCATGCGCTCGAGCCTGACGTGCCCGCTGGCGAGCGGCAGCAAGCCCACCGGCATGATGGTGTTCTCGAGCAAGGAGCGCAACGCCTACACCGACAAGCACCGAGACATCTTCACCCACATTGCCGGGCATGTCGCCACGATCCTCGAGCGCAGCCGCATGTACGAGAAGCTCATCGATCTGAACTGGCAGCTGCAGGTCGCGAGTGACGCGCTCGAGTACCAGGCGACCCACGACGGTCTGACGCGGCTGTGGAACCGCACCGCGATCCTCGCGGCCATCGAGCGGGAGATTGACCGCGCCCGCCGCCAGGAGAAGGCGATCACGATCGTGATGTGTGACATCGACAACTTCAAGGCCATCAACGACACCCACGGTCACCTGATTGGCGATGTCGTCTTGCAGGCGGTAGCCGGCCGACTTTCCGAAGCCTTGCGCTCGTACGAAACGGTTGGCCGCTATGGCGGCGAGGAATTCTTGATCACCCTGTGCGACTGCGACGCCGACGGCGCGCCTCACGTGATGGAACGGCTGCGCACCGCTGTTGGCGGCGAGAAGGTCGAAACCGGCAAGGGCGCGATTTCCGTGACGATCAGCCTGGGTGGCGCGGTCAGCGTCATGGCTAACACCGACATCGACGAGCTCATCCGCGTCGCCGACGAGGCCCTCTTCGCCGCCAAGGGCGCCGGCCGCAACTGCCACGAGGTACGGGTCGTGGAGGCCGGCGACAAATGATGGAGCGCACGACGGCATGAGCGAGACCCTAGCAACCGGCGAGAGCGGCGCGATGTACCGGAGAATCGAGTCGAAGGTGCTCGCCGGCCTGCAGCCCGTGCACCTCGAGGTCATCGACGAGAGCTACATGCACAGCGTCCCGGCCGGCGCCGAGTCTCACTTTCGCCTGCTGATCGTCTCGGAACGGTTCGAAGGAAAGTCGGCGGTGCAACGCCATCAGGCTGTCTACGCCATCCTCGCCGACGAGGTACGGAACCACATCCACGCCCTCGGCCTCCAGACGCTGACCCCGGGCGAGTGGCAAACCGACCAAGCGCGCAACGAATCACCCGAGTGCCTCGGCGGCAGCAAGGCCGAGGCGTGAATCGTTTGAAGGTAGTGCCCGCGTTGCTGATGGCTCTGGTCCTCGCGACCTTGGCGCTTGGATGGATGCCCACGGCTGTCGCGGTGGCGGGCGCAATCCCCTCCGCCGTGGTCACCGAGCACGAGCAGGATGAATCGCGACAGTCCTTGCGTTTCCGCCTCACCTTGTCGGCCAAAGCCGAGCAAGCGATCGCCGACCTCGGCCTCGAGACCCCGGTCACCGGCCGCGTCTACGTTGTCCTATCGCGTACCGACGAGCGCGAGCCGCGCCTGCAAACCGGCCTCACCGGGATACCGCTTTGGGGCGTCGACGTCAGCGGCTTCACCGCCGGTGACTCGGTGATGATCGACAGCGACGACGACGCTGTAATCGGCTACCCGCTCGAGCAGATCTCCGCGATCCCCGACGGTTCGTATTTCGTGCAGGCGTTTCTGAACGTCTACACGACCTTCGAGCGTTCCGACGGCCACGTCTTGCAGATGCACCTCAACTCGGGCGCCGGGCAGAGCGTCTTCCGAGCGCCGGGCAATGCCCACAGCATGGTCGAGCGGCTGGTCGTCAGCACGCGCTCGCCGCGCGTCGTCGATCTGGATATCAGCCAGGTCATCCCGCCGATCGAGCCGCCGATCGCCGGCGAGGTCCTGCAGCAAGGCAACCCGCCCGATACCGAGCGGGTGAAGTTCGTCAAGATGCGCTCCGACGTGCTGAGCGAGTTCTGGGGCCGCGACATGTACATCGGCGCCAACGTCCTGCTGCCGGCGGGCTACGAAGCGGATACCGACACCTACTACCCGACGATCTATTCCCAGGGACACTTCCCGGGGCGCGGTGCGCCGTTCGGGTACCGGGAGCCCGGCGATGATCCAGGGGGCGTCCGCGATTTCTGGCTCTCGGACGAGGCCCCACGCATGATTGCGGTGAGCATCCGCGATGCCAACCCGTACTACGACACCTCGTACTCGGTGAACTCGGCCAACGTCGGCCCCTACGGCGACGCCATCCACAACGAGCTGATCCCCTATCTCGAGGAGAAGTTCCGCATGATCCCCGAGACCTGGGCGCGAGTTCTTTCAGGAGGGTCGACCGGCGGCTGGGAAGCGCTCGCCATGCAGATCTTCTATCCCGACGTCTACGGCGGCACCTGGGGATGGTGCCCCGATCCGGTGGACTTCAACTACTACCAGATCGTCAACGTCTACGAGGACACCAACGCCTACTTCACAGAGTACGACTGGGTGAAGGTAGAGCGGCCCAACTCGCGGCGACCCGACGGCAACGTGCGCTCGACGGTGCGGATGGAGAACCTCTACGAGCTTGCCGTCGGACCCGACAGCCGCTCCGGCGGCCAGTGGGCGATCTGGGAGGCGGTTTATGGGCCGGTGGGCGACAACGGCTACCCGGCCCGCATATGGGACCCGCTGACCGGTGAGGTCAACCCCGAGGTGGCGCACTACTGGTTGGAGAACTTCGACCTGCATGACTACTTGCGGAAGAACTGGTCGAGCATCGGCGAATCGCTGCGCGGCAAGATCCACGTCGCCACCGGTGAGATGGACACCTACTACCTCGAGGAGGCCGTCTACCTGCTCGAGGAGTTTCTGACGACCGTCGACGATCCGCCGGCCGAAGCGAGCTTCGAATACGGCCGCCGCAAGCCGCACTGCTGGATCGGCTACAGCCCCGAGCGCGAGGGCGAAGACCTCAGCAACGTCGAGTTCCTCCGCATCGTTGCCGATCACCTGCGGGCCAACCAGCCGGCCGGAACCACGCATACGGCCTGGTACCGGTAGCAGGGCTGAAAGACTCCCCGGGTCTTTCCGTGCTCCCATAGGTATTTTCCACCGTCAGCATCACACCGGCTAAGCGAAAGTGGTGGAACTTTTGGCGCCCAAAACGTCATAACAACCAGAAACCATCGCCCAATGGGGGGCACAGAAACGAGTGAGAACCCCTGGCAGGAAGGTGGAGGTCGTCATGAGCAAGGCAACGATGAGCACCCGGAACAACAAGCTAGCGGCCGCGGAGCGGATCGAGGGCGCAAGTCCGTCGCTGTTGCGCCTCTACTCGCGCCTCGGCGTGCTGCCGAACGCGAACCTCGAGCGTGTCGCTCGGGGAAGCGAATGCCAGCTCATTCCCACCGGGAAAACAATTTTCCGCCAGGAAGACGACGCCGACGCCGTGTACCTGTTGCTCGACGGGGAGATCCGGCTCGAGCATCGAAACGAGAATGGTGAGGCGGTGATGCACCGCGTGTTCGGGCCGTACGAGTCGTTCGGCGACGTCGCCCTGCTGGGCGAGGGGAGCCGCTACTACACCGCCAGCACGAGCTCGGTCAGCGTCGTGATCCGCACGCCGCTATCGCTGCTGCGCGAGGTTCTGGCTACGGACCCGAACCTGGCGACGGCCTGGATCCACGCGGTGAGCACCGACCTGCAGCGTCGCGAGCAGCGCTTGGCCGACTCGGTCGCCCAGCACATCGCCCACCCGGCGTTTTTCGACGCCGCCTGAGCTCACAAGAAGGGACTGTGAGACTCCAGGCTGGTAGCAGAGGGTCCGCCCGGTGCGAGCAGAAGGCCACATCGAGAAAACCTCGGTATCAAGCCGCGCAAGCAGCCGCTCGGCTCCGGTCTCGAGGTCACGAACCCAGAGATCCGGACTCGGCCAATCGCCCTGATCGCCGCAGCCGGCGTGAATGATCGCGGACCCGTCGACGGAAACCACTACACGCCAGAAATATGCGCAGTCGTCGAGAAACTCGGTCGTCTCGCCGTTTTTCACGTCAACCAGTACCTGGTGGTATGAACTCATGCGGCGGCCGCTTTCGTCTCGCTTGTCGATCACGCTGTAGACAACCATGTGGGTATCCGTGGCAGCCCGCACCGTGATCCAGCGGGCTGCCTCGTCGGCGTAGATCTCTTCGGACTCACCGGTGGCGACGTCGATGAAGAACACCGAGGTCGCTGCGATGACGACCAGCTTGGTGTCGGCGGCGGTCCAGCGGACGAGGCTCCCTACCTGCGCCGACGTCCCCTCGTATTCGAGCAGGCGCGGCTCCTGTTGGCCGCTCGAGTCGATGATCAACGCCGACGCGGGGCTGATTTGCACGGCAAGGCGCGTGCCGTCGTGCGCAAACAGACGCTGTCCCGTGCAGGGTGCGGAGTCGGCAACCACGTGGTCATCCGAGCCATCGAGGCGCACCGCTCGTAGCCGACAATCCGCCCGGCGCGCGCCGAGGGGGCCAAACCTGGACGAGTAGACGAGCCAGCGACCGTCGGGGGAGATCACGCCGCCAGATGCCATCCGTCTCGTCAGCTGGCGCGGCTCGTCGTCGGGACCGACGACGAAATAGCTCTGTCCGGCAAAGTCGTTGCCTTCCGCCCCGATCACTATCTGGCGTGCACCCGGGATTACCAATGTCTCCCACAGGCCGGCTGTCAATATGTCGACCCGCGTGGAAGCCGACACCGACAGCATCGTGCCAAGAACTCAAACCACGAGGATCGCCGGGACAACGACGCGCGCTGTTCGCCGGAGCTCGGCGCCGGCGATCATCGCCTCGAGAAACTCGTGGCGAACCGAGCTTGCGATCACGCGGCAGGCCGAGGTCGTCGAGCAGCTTGTCTGCCAGGTCGTCGTCCCAGGTCGGGTAGAAAGCGGCGTTGAAGCCGATGATCTCGTCGACCGTCATCCAGGCGTAGTAGGTCGGCTCCTCGGGCAGATAACCGCTGCGCTTTCGCACCTCGAGCGACTCTCTTACCGAGTCGAGCCCGAGGATTTCAATCGATCCCTCGCTGGGCTGCAGCAGGTTGAGCATGGTGCGGATCGTCGTCGTCGTGCCGGCTCCGTTCTGGCCGAGCAGGCCGAAGATCGAACCCTTGGGCACGTCGATCGACAGGTTGTCGACGGCGGTGATCTTGCCGTAGCGCTTGGTGAAGTTCTGGATCCGGATCGCGGGGACGCTCATCGACTGCTCTTGATCATGCGTTCGTTCGCGTTGGTCGGCACCATCGAGCCGGCAGCCGAGCAACTTCGCCGGGTTCTCATCGGGTCTTGGCCACGCCGCCGCGCTCGAAGTCGCGGACCAGGCGCTCGGTGATCTTCAGTACTTCGTCGAACGGAATCTCCAGGTGAAAGGCCTCGACCAGGGCACGGTTGATGCTGTGCTCGAGGCGGCGGAGACGTTCGTCCTGAGACCAGGGCGGCACACCATCGGCGACGAAGGTCCCCTGCCCCGCCCTGGTCTCGAGAACGCCCATGGTCTCGAGCAACTGGTACGCCTTGGCCGCCGTGTTGCGGTTGATGCGCACCTGGGCGGCGAGCTCGCGCACCGACGGCAGCTTGTCGCCGGACCGCAGGGCACGCAGCGCCACCAGCGTCCGCACCTGCTCGACAACCTGTGCATACAACGGAACGGCGCTGGCGGGATCGATCCTCAGCTCCACGCGCGACCTCCGCTTTGGTGGCCGGCTCCGCCGATCTCGTCGGTGGTTGGCGTGCTCTCTCGTGGATAGCTCGGCATTCTTGTTGTTCCTTTGTGTCCTACAGTCCTATGACAGTAGGGAAGCCGCCTCCATCTTGTCAACCTCCATCGCGGGCGACCCCAGCGGCCGGCGCTCGCTGCTACCCTAACGGCATGGAGAACCGCAGGATCCTCGTCATCGAGGACGACCCGGACATCCTGGAGATTCTCGAATACAACCTCGCGAACGAGGGGTTCGAGGTCGTTTGCGCCACCGACGGGGAGAGGGGCCTGCGGGAAGCAGCATCTAACAAACCGGCCCTCGTATTGCTCGACCTGATGCTGCCGGGAATCCCCGGGCTGGAGGTCTGCCGGCGCCTGCGTTCCGAGCCCGACCTGCGCAATGTGCCAATCATCATCGTCACCGCCAAGGGCGAAGAGGCCGATGCTGTAGCCGGCCTGGAGGTCGGCGCCGATGACTACGTCACCAAACCATTCCGCATCCGTGAATTGATGGCCCGCGTCAACGCAGTGCTGCGTCGAACCGCGGAGCCGCCGCCGCTCGACGAGAGCAGACTCGTATGCGGCGGCATCGTCGTCGACCTGCTGCGCCATGAGGTCTCGGTCGACGATGAGCAGGTGGAGTTGACGCTCGCCGAGTTCCGGCTGCTCGCCGCGCTGGCCCAGCAGCCGGGCCGGGTCTTTCCGGGCGCCAGCCTGGTGCGTCAGATCACCGCCGGCGGCTACCAGATCTCCGAGCGCAACGTCGATGTACACATCGCCGCCCTGCGCCGCAAGTTGGGTGGACACGGCACCACGATCACCAGCGTGAGAGGCATCGGCTACAAGTTCAAGGAAGACGACGGAGCCTGAGTTGCCGGGCTCTCGCTTCTTCAGGAAGCACCATTTCAAGCGGATAACTCCATGATGCGGACGACTTCAGTCGCATTTTCAGTCCTGGCGGCCGTCCTATGGGCGGTCCCGGTGCAGGCCCAAGATGACGACCCCGGCGGCTTCAAGATCTTCTGGAGCGACGGCCTGCGAATGGAGACCAACGACGGTCGCTTCCTGTTTCGGCTCGGCGGCCGCATGCAGTACGACTGGGTCGTATGGGGCGATGATTCTGACGTCGCCGACGCCGTTGCGGGTCCGATTCTCGACGGTAGCGAGTTCCGGCGCGCGCGTCTGTTCGCCCAGGGGTACCTGTACGAAAGAATCGAGTACAAGCTGCAGTTCGACTTCGTCGGCGGCGAGGTGGCGATCAAGGATCTGTATTTCGGCATCCGTCACCCGATCTTCGGCTTCCGCGTCGGGCACACGAAGGAGCCCTTTAGCCTCGAGGAGCTCACCAGCAGCAAGTACATCACGTTCATCGAGCGCGCCCTGATCAGCGTCTTCGACTCGGAGCGAAACGCGGGCTTCCTGCTGCACGGCGAAGTTATCGGCAGAGCCTTCAACTATGGTGTGGGCGTTTTCAGAGAGACCGGCGACGATGGCGTCGGCGTCGATCCCGGCCGCTACAACTTCACCGGACGCTTCGCTGGCGCGCTGCGCAACGAAGACGAGGGACGCAGCGTCGTGCACGTCGGCGCTTCGTTCACGATCCAACATGACGACGGCGGCGACCGGGTGTTCGTGCAGCGACCCGAGATCAACCTGGCGCCGGAATTCATCAGCTCGGGGGCGCTCCCGACCGACGGCGTCTCCGTGATCGGTTTCGAGACCGCTGTGGTCGCGGGCTCGTTCTCGCTCCAAGCAGAGTGGAAAGTGGCGCCGGTCCAATCGCCCGAGACCGGCGATTCACAATTCGAAGGTTGGTACGCGTACGGAAGCTACTTCGTCACCGGCGAAAACCGCGCTTACCACTCGACCGGATTCCAACGACTGAGGCCATACCGGAACTTCCTCGAGAACGGCGGGCTCGGGGCGTGGGAGGTTGCGGCGCGTTATTCAACCCTCGACCTGGCCCCGAGCGGCATCGACAACGCCGATGGCCCGATCAAAGGGACGAGACTCGACAACCTGACCTTCGCCCTCAACTGGTACTGGAACCCGATGACGCTGATGAAGTTCAACTTGATCCGCGCCGACGTCCAAGACTACGGCGACATATGGGCGTTTCTGTGGCGCGGCCAGCTCGAGTTCTGACGCCGCCGCTCCCGGTTCGCGCCGACGCGATCCCATGAGGCTGTTGCTGAGAAACTCGACCTCGAACAGCATGATGTACTGGGCCGATTCCTGACGCTGCACCAGTCCGAACGCGGTCGACTCCGACAGCTTGCGGCGCGCCTCTTGCTGAAAACCAAAAAGGTCGGCGGCGGCCCGGTTGAGAACCGACTTGGCCCCCGAGCTCGTTCCACCGCGGTCGAATACCGAGGTATCGAAGCCGCCGACGAAAACACGCGCTGCGGCGATGGACCGCTCGACCTCGGCGAGCGCCTCGGCGGGCTTGCCCTCACGGAGGAGCTGTTCCGCGGCGCGCGAATGCTCCAGTGCCGGCGATGCTTCCCCCTGCGGGGAGGCGACGGCGACCGCGAGCGGAGTCGCAGCGAAAGCGAGCGCAACCGCGAGCGCGCCGATGCCGACCAGGAACGCTCTCCGCCGCGACGACCGCATCAGCCTGGCAGGCCGTGGCCTGCTAGCGTCTCTGGTCCGCAGCCCACTCCTCCATGATGCTCATGATGACGGAGAAGTCGCGGTTCAAATCCCCGTACGAAGCTATGTCCCTGAAATCGACGCGGCGACGGTAGGCGTCCTCACCGCTCTGGGCATCGACGAGCTTCAGGTAGCCGCGGGTGCGACGCCGGCGGGCGCTATCGAACCACGCCGGTGAATTGTCCCCGGGGGTGTTGCTGGTCGACGCGCTGAGGTCGGTCATCGAGTCGATCTCGAAGATCAGGATGTACTGCGCCTGCTCGGGCCGCTGCACGAGGCCGAACGCCCGCGAGTCCGAGAACTGGCTCTTCGCCTCTTGTACCCAACGGTAAATGTCCGGAGCAGCCTCCTGGATGACGCGCCTGCCGAGACCTGTACCACGGGAGGCGGAATCTTCGCGATCCGTTCGGGAACCACCGGCACCGCTTTGCAGTGCTGTATCACCCGACGCCTCGAAGGCCGTGGTATCGACCGGACCGACGAAAACGCGCGGCGCCGACATCGCGGCGTCCAAGTCGTCGGGCCCGTCGCCCATGTTCGAGAGGCCCTCGAACGCGTCGCTCATGTCGGTTCCCGACTGGTGCGCCTTGATCGCCTGGGCCCAGGAAGCATCGAGGTCACCCATGGTGGCGGCGTACCTCGACGCCAGACGGTGTGCTTGACCCCAACCGGGGTTGTACTCGGTCGCCTTGATCATGTTCTCGTAGGCCTTGGGCGCATCCCGCTTGGCCGCATACGCGAGTCCAGCGACGAAATACGCTGGGGCGAACTCGTCATTCTCATCGAAGATCTTCTGCAGCTCGGCAAGTGCCTCATCGGCCTGCTGCGCGTTCACCATTTGCTCGGCGGCACGGATGATCTGCATCTCTTCGGATTGCTGCTGCTGTCCTGAAGCGGCGGGGGCTGCGAGAACGATCGAGAGACAGCCGACGATCGAGAGACAAAGGCAACATGCGACCGAGTGGCGTGACGAAAAAGAGAACATGACAGCCTCCAAGTTGAGTTTTTGTCCGCGTACCGCGCTCGTTTCCCGGCGTCAACCGGAGCGATTGCGCAGCCACTCCTCCATGAAGTCGACGTAGCGTTCTATGTCGGCGTTGAGGTCGGCGAGCGAGGCGATGTTGCGGAGCTCGAACAGGCGCCGGTAGGCCTCTTCCCCGCTGCGCGGATCGATGAGCTTGATGTACCCCCTGACCGGCTTCTGCGAGTCGCGGATCGGATCGAGACCTACGGACGAGCCGACGCGCTGCACGCCCATCTCGTCGATCTCGATAACCAGTAGGTACTGCGCCATGTCCTGCCGCGGGACGACGCCGAAAGAGCGCGAGTCGGCGAGCGAGCGGCGCATCTGCATCAGGAGACTGTAGAAGTCGGCCTGTGATTCGGCCACCTGTCGGCCGCCGACGTTAGTGCTGCGGGATGCCGAAGTGGCGAACGGGTCGACGATACCGCCACCGCCGCCGCCGCCACCTCCGCCAACAACGCCGGCGGCAGTCCCACCCCTGCTCACGACCTCCGTGCCGAACGGGTTGTCCTGACGGGCCTCGAGCTTCTCCGTGTTCAACGGCATCACGAAAATACGTGCCGCGGCGAGCTGTTCGTCCAAGTCGCCCGGAGCTTTCTCGAGCGCCAGCAGACGGTTGATCGAGTCGCCGATGTCGGAGCCCGCTTGATGCGCCTTGATCGCTTGATCCCAGGCGACCGGGAGGTTGCCGGTGTTGAGCGCCGCGATCGTCGCCATGCGGTGCGCTTCACCCCAACCCGGATTCAGCTCGGTGGCCCTCAAGAAGGCGCCGAGAGCGTCGCGCTCACGACCGACGTTGCCCAACGCGACCCCCCGATAGTAATGGGCCAAGGGGTTCGCGGCATCGGCTTCGATGGCCTTGTCGAGGTCCGAGAGCGCCGTATCAAACTGGCGGTTGGTGAGCGCGCGGCGGCCTCGCTCGGTCAACTCGGCCGACGATTGGGCGAACGCGGGCTGGACGTTCAAGCAAACAGCTAGAATCGCCGCGACCATCGCGACGCCAGACCTCGTTCGGGTGCTCATCGTTTTTCCCTCGCTGTGTCCGGAGGGCTGCCGATTTGAGAGGGCGCGTGTTCCGGCTGCTCCAGATCACGGCTCCGCCACGACGGACCGCTCACCATCGGAAAGGAGCCCCAATTGACATCAG
>JADFNY010000039.1 GCA_022563115.1 Acidobacteriota bacterium
GCCTTCGGAGTCGAGCTCCATCTTGTAGAAGACGCCGACGGATGTATTCGGCAGCTCGGGATCGGTGGCGATGGCGAAGTCGGTGCCCGGCTGGTCGGGAACCTCGAACATCGTCCGCGGCCGCGGGTCGGTTGCCGGCGGCAGGCCTTCGAAGTGCTGCCTCACCAGGCCTTCGAGGAGGTCGGGATCGAAATCACCGATGGCGATCACCGCCATCAGGCCGGGGCGGTACCAATCCTCGTAAAAGCGCCGGATGGCCCCGTGGGACGCCGTCTGGATACTCTCCTCGGTACCGATCGGTAGCCGCTCGGCGTATTGCGAGCCCTTGAAGATGATCGGGAACTGTTTGTCGTTGACGCGCGAGAAGGCGCCCCGTCGGAGGCGCCATTCCTCGACCACGACGCCGCGTTCGGCGTCGATCTCGTCGCCGTCAAGCGTAATCCCTTTGCTCCAATCCTCCATGATCTGGAAGGCGGTGGAGATGTGCTCCGGATTATCCAACGGCACCTGCAGCATGTAGACCGTCTCGTCGAAGCTGGTGTAGGCGTTCACGTCAGGACCCAGCCGCATGCCGATCGATTCCATGAACTCGATGAGCTCGTGCTTCTCGAAGTTCTCGGTGCCGTTGAACGCCATGTGCTCGAGAAGGTGCGCCATGCCGAGCTGGTCGTCATCCTCGAGGACCGAACCGGCGTTGACGACCAAGCGCAACTCGGCGCGGTTCTCGGGTCGCCTGTTGGCTCGGATGAAGTAGGTGAGGCCGTTGTCGAAGGTCCCGAAGCGCACGGCCGGATCGACAGGGAGCTCGGCATCGAGCGCCACGGTGCGGGCTTCCTGCGGATCCGCGACACGCGCCTGCTGGCCGATGGCAGGTTGCGCGAGGGCGACGGCGAGCAGGAGGAAAAGCGCCAGGCTGGTTCGAACGTGCTGTCTCATCGGTGATGCTCCTTGGGTCTCCGAAAAGCTGGTCGGCTAACGGCCATCATGACGAGCGAGGCTCCCGGCGTCCAGGCAGGGTGCTGAAGAGCCTGTCGGACGTCTTCTTCATCGGATAACGGAAGATCGGGGCAACGTTTCGGGCGATCATCTGCCGCCATGAGTCTGACCGCGTTCGACCGCTTCGCCGAGGAATTGCGCAGCAGCGGAGGAAGGAGCAACCGGCTGACCCCGTTCGCCCAGATTCGGGCTTTTCTCGCCCGCGGCGAAAGAAAGCTTTTGGGCGCGGCACAACAGGGCTATTGAGCTTCCAGCGCAGAACATTAGCGGCTATCCCCTCACCGAGATCGATGTGTCCAGCAGTTCGGTCTCGTTCACGATGGCGGGAGTTCCGGGCAATCCGGTCTTTGTCGGCACCTGGGACGCGGATCGTCTTTCACCTGGTGGCCGGCGCCGATGGAGCCCTCACGGCAACGATGGATAGCCTCGACCAGGGCCAGTCCGGACTGCCGGTCAACAGGGTGGCGTTCGACGGCAACGTCCTGCGGCTCGAGCTCGACTACGTCGGCGCAGCCTTCGAAGGCACGATGACCGACGACGGCGCCGCCATCGACGGCAACTGGAGCCAGGGCGGTGCCTCCCTACCGCTGCGGGTCACCAAGCAATGAGACCGCGAAGGCGGAGGCCGGCTCAGCCCTGGCAGGGTGCTGAAGAACTCCTGGGGGTGCCGTTACGGGTTCTTCAGCACCCTACTCGCGGTAGGGACCCAGAGCCAGGGCGGCGCTCAATCTGACCACGCCACCGTCCCGCCAGACGACAAGCTCGTAGTCGCGGGCAACGGCGACGAGCTCGCGGGTCAACCAGTGGAGCAGGCTGTCGAGACCGCCATTGCCGGCGAAGAAAGGCTCGCCCCCCACTTCCAGCAACAGGTCGGCGGCTCGGATTCCGGAGGCCGCGAACGGGCCCTCCGGATCGACCGCGTCGATGCGCACGCCGACCGCTTCGTTCGCCGGCGAGAACCCGCCTGCAACGAGTGCCGGGAGCAGGTCGGCGGGCAAATCGGTTTCGACGCCCTCGATGCCGAGGCCCGGGAACCGCTCGTTCAGGGCGTTGACCGCATAGTACTCCCAGAAGGAAAGCTGGCCTTCGGGCTCGACGGGCTCGAAGCGCCCGGACAGGCGGCGCCCTGCAGCGATGCTGCCATCGCCGGCAGGCACCTCGATCATCACGCTGGCGGCGGCGCCGCGCGACCCGTCATCGAGAGCACGGACCTGCTGCAAAGCGAACGTGACCCGTCGCAACGCGGTGATCGGAGGCAGCACAACGCCGTTGACCGTCACCGTAATCGGCCGGTCGAGGTCGACGAGACGATCGTGCAGATACAACGTCAGCCGGCGCGCCCGGCGGACCTCGATGTCGATCGCGTTGTCGCCGGAGATGCGCGCCGAGACAAGCCCCTGCCGGGTGTCCGACTCGAGCCAGAAGACGCGCCGCGCCAGCGGCATGATGCCGTCGTGGGGCACGCGGAGGAGTCGGCCCGGATAAGGATCGCGAGCCCGTGACGCGGCCCACCGCAGCACGTCCGGGTACAACTCTTGAAAGCCTTCGTGGGCCCGATCGCCGAACTCCCGGTAGGTGGCGTCGTAGGCGAAGCGCGCCAGGATGTCACCCAGGGCCCGCGGGCCGTTGATGCCGCGGATGTTGCGGTCCTGGGTACCCTCGAGCACGTAGGTGCGGACGTGCTGAAGGTTGCGCAGCAGATGTTCGCGGGAGTCGCCTTCCGTGGAGACCGGCACGATGGCCGCGAAGCGGTCCGGCATGGCGGCGCCGAAGGCGATGGAAAAGTTCGAACCGAGGGAGATCCCGGTCGAGACAAGGCGGTCGGGATCGACGCGATAACGGCGCTGAACGACCGCAAGAATCGCCACCGCTTGCTCGGGGCGAAGAACTTCGTAGGGTAGCCGCGTCTCCGTTCGCGGGCCCATCGACCGCACGTGCGTCATCGCGGGCGAGACGACGATCCAACCGGCCCGGGTCGCGGCTTCGCGCCACACCCTGAGCATGCCCGCCGCACTCCGTAGGGCGCCCTCCTCGCTGCCCGGCGGTCCACCGTGCATCGCCAGCAACAGCGGCCATCGGTTTGCCTCGCTGTACCCGAGCGGAAGCTGCACCAGGACCGGGATGCGGCGGCCGTCCGGAAGGGTGACCTCGAAGCTTTCGGCATCGTCGCCGATCACCGTGGCGGGCGTCCGCTCCACCGGTGGGCCCTCGCGAAGAATCTCCTCCAGATTGAGGAAGACCTCGCGGGAGACCGCGCTTCCGCTCGGCTCGAGCTGGCGTGCCAAAGCCTGGATGGCGGCGTCGGCTTCGGCTTCCGCACCCCAGGCGGCAACCCGCACGAGCTCGACCTGGCCCGCCGAGAGCCCCTCTTGAAGGCCGGTGGCCGGTCTATCGGCCGATACGGCGAGCAGCACGCCCACGACGGCCAAAGCGATCGTCTTGGCACCGATGAGCAAGGAGATCCTCCGGTTTCCGGCGGATCATAGCAGGCCGCCGCCCAGCGGGATCTGCCGGCCGGCAAGTTGCACCCCGAGTCTCGGAGCCGTCGGCCGATGCCTCGTAAACCATCCGGGTCCGGCTGGCGTCCGAGCTTTCGATGTACTATAAGTTAGTATACTGATTTTTAGCATATTGACTGTTGGCCACGACGACGAGGCAAGGTGCCCGATGGCAAGAGACAAGCTCAGCGCCGCGGCGGAAGGACATCTGCCGCTGAAACCGACCGACTACCTGACCCTGGTGGCGCTCAGCGACGGCGAGCGCCACGGCTACGGCCTGGTCAAGCAGATCGAAACGCTCTCCGGCGGGACCCTGCGTCTCGTTCCCGGCAACTTCTACAGCGTTCTGCGACGGCTCATGAACGCCGGGCTGTTGGAGGAATCGACGCGCCGCCCGGCCGACGATCTCGACAACCGCCGCCGCCGCTACTACGCCATCTCCGAGCTCGGTCGCGCTGTAGCAGCAGCCGAAACCGCCCGTTTGAAGTCGCTGGTGAAGGTTGCCGAGGCGCACGATCTAGCCGGCGGGAGGGCACGATGACGAGGCTCTACCGGCTCCTGCTGTTTGCCTACCCTGAACCCGTCCGCCAGACGTTCGGCCGCGAAATGGTCGAGCTGTTCGCCGACCTGCTACGGGAAGAAAAGCGCCGTGGGGGTTTCACCGCCGCCGTCTCGGTCGTTGTCAGGACGTTGATCGATCTGCCCTTCAGCGCCGCGGGAGCGCGGCGTGAGCGTCTGTCGACGACCCGCCCGGGTGACGACCTGTCGGGGGCCTACCGACGCCATAACCTGTCGGCGGCCAACCGGCGCGACGACAAGTCCGGCCGCGAAGCGCCCGGGCGGTCGCCGGCAATTCCCCCGACGGCTCCGCGCGACGGCGGCGTTCGCGGATTCTTGGATCGCCTCGCACAGAACCTCCGCTACGCCGTGCACGGTCTGCTCCGCAGCCCCGGGTTCGCCGGCGTCGTCGTGTTTACGCTCGCCGTCAGCATCGGCGCCAACACGGTGATGTTCACCGTTCTGGACGGAGTCTTGCTGTCACCCCTGCCGTACGAGCAGCCCGAACGGCTGGTACGACTGTACACGGTGCGGCCCGATCGCCCCGACGCCAAGGAGTACATCCCCGGCACCGCTTTTCTCGCCTACCGTGAACAAGCCGACATCTTCGAAGGATTGGCCGCTGTGTACTCATACCGCCAGAGTGGCGCCGACCTCACCAACGGCGACGAGACCCAGCGCATCGTCATCATGCCGGCGAGCTCGGGATTGTTCGAAGTGCTCGGTGTCGAGCCCATCATGGGGCGCGAGTTCCTTCCCGAGGAAGAGACCGGCGACGCGAACGTCGCGGTCATCAGCTACGGCCTGTGGCACTCGGCCTTCGCCGGCGACCCCGACGTCCTCGGCAAGGACATCGACCTCCAGGGCGTGCCGCACACCGTCGTCGGGGTCATGCCGGCCGGCTTCCGTAACCCCATCGGCGGGGAGGTCGATCTGTGGCGGCCGGAGAACCTCCAACCCGGCGGCCGCAACAACTGGGGCAACTACTACCTCAGCGCCGTCGGCCGGCTGCGCGACGGCGTTTCCCTCGACCAGGCCCGCGCCCGGCTGGAGGCCCTCGGGGTCAGCATGTTCGAGGAAGAACCCCGGACGCACGGCACCTACGCGACGATCTATCCGTTGCTCGACGACACCGTCGGGGAAACCCGCACGATGCTGTGGGTGCTGATGGGCGCCGTGGGCATGGTGCTCCTTATCGCCTGCGTGAACGTCGCCAGCCTGTTTCTCGTCCGCAGCGCCGATCGCTGGAAAGAGTTGGCGATTCGCACCGCGCTGGGCGCCGGGCGGCGGCGCTTGGTCGGTCAGATGCTCACCGAGAGCCTCCTCCTCGGAATCGCCGGCGGCGTCGGCGGGCTCATGCTGTCGTTTGCCGGGTTGCGCGCCGTGCTCGCGCTCAGCCCCGGGTCGTTTCCGCGCCTCGCGGAGCTCGGCATCGATACCCGTATTTTCGTCTTCACGACCGTCGTGTCGGTGCTCACCGGGCTTCTGTTCGGTATGGCCCCGGCGCTGCAGTTTTCGCGACCGAACCTCGACCGCACGCTGCGCGACGACGACCGCGGCAACAGCGGCGGCAAGACGCACCGGCGCCTGCGCGGGGCGCTCGTGGTGGCGGAGATCTCGATCGCCCTCGTTCTCTTGTTCGGCGCCGGTCTGCTGGCCAAGAGCTTCCAGCAGCTCGTCGAAGTCGACCTCGGCGTAGAAACGGGCGGCGTGCTGACCTACGAGGTTCACCTGCCGACCTCACGCTACCCCGAGGCGCGAGATCGGATCGCCTTTTACGATCGTTACTTCGAGCGCGTGCAGGCGATCGCCGGCGTCGAGTCCGTCGGCGCTACCTCGTACCTTCCCGGCGAAGGCCGCTATCACACTTGGAGTTTGGGCCGCGCCGACCTGGATCTCGAAGACGATGAATCGTGGACCCGCACCGATGTCCGCGTCGTCGACGGCGACTATCTACAGCTCATGGGAATGGAGCTGGCCCGGGGGCGGTTGTTCGACAGCAGCGATACGTTCGAGGTATTCGAGAACGATCGTGGAGCCGTTCTGCTGAACGAATCGCTCGCCGAGCGCGCTTTCCCCGACCGCGACCCTCTCGGGATGGAGGTCACCTTCGGTGGCGGAGACTTCCGCATCGTCGGGATCGTGTCCGATACCGCCCACGACCCCTTGGGGGCTACCTCTCCCAAGGTCTACGCAACCCACGATCAGTTCGCCGGCGACCGCAACTGGGCCATGATCCAGACTCTACGAACGTCGGTCGATCCGCTCTCGATCATCGGGCAACTTCGCGACGAGCTCCGCGAGGTCGACCCCCAGCTCGTCCTCTACAAGATCCGCACGATGGACGACGTCGTCGCCCGCGGCATCTCGCCGCAGCGCTTTTCGATGGCGCTGATGACGAGTTTCGCCGCCATCGCCCTGCTGCTCGCCGCGGTCGGTATCTACGGTGTCCTGTCGTACACCGTCGCCCAGCGCACCCACGAGATCGGCATTCGCATGGCGCTCGGCGCCGACCGCTCGACGGTGCGCGCGATGATCATGCGCCAAGGCCTGGCGATCACCGGCCTCGGCGTGATCCTCGGTATCGCCGGGGCCCTTGCGATCGCCGGCTGGATGTCCTCGATGCTTTTCGAGGTGCAGCCGCAAGACCCGGCCGTGCTCGCGGCCGTAGCCCTGGCGCTCGGGGTTGTGGCGACGATCGCCGGCTACGTGCCGGCGCGACGGGCGACGTCGGTCGACCCGATGCTGGCGCTGCGCAAGCATTAGCCCGAGGCAACCCGAGGCTCGGTGTGGTGGCCGCCAAGCGCAGTTTGTCGATCAAGCCGGACCCCGGGCTCGCCGGGACGAATTATTCGGCTCGCAGCGCCTCCATCGGGTCGAGGCGGGAGGCGCGGTGCGCCGGGATCGAGCCGGCGCCGAGCGCGATCAGGCTGAGCAAGACCACGGCGGACACCAGCACGACGGGATCGTGGCCGGTGATCTCGAAGAGAAGCGATTCCGCCGCCCGACCCAACGCCAGAGCGGCCCCCAGCCCGAGGACCCCACCGATGAGCGTCATCCCCGCCATCTGCCGCAACACCAGGGCGCGCACCACTCCGGGCGTGGCCCCGAGGGCGACGCGCAGGCCGATCTCCCGGCTGCGCTGCGCCACCGTGTAGGCGAGCACGCCGTACAAACCGACGGCGGCCAGCAGTGTCGCGAGCGTCGCGAACGAGGCCGACAACACGCTGATGAACCGGTCGCCGAAGGTATTCTCCTCGATCTGCATCTGCATCGTGCGCAGGTTCTCGACCGGCAGGTTCGGGTCCAAGCGCGAGACCAGCGGCGCGATCGCCGAGAGCTGCTGGCGGGCATCGAGCTCGGAGCGGGCGTAGAATGTGATCGAGTCGATGCTCTCGTTCTGACGATACGGCAGGAAGTACTGTGGCGGTACCTCGGCCTTCACGTCGTTGTACTTGGTGTCTTGCACCAACCCGACGATCTCGATGTCGAGCTCATCGCCTCCTCCCACCCGCATACGTCTGCCGACGGCATCGCGGCCGAGGTTGAACTTCCCGAAGGTGCGGAAGTAGTCGGGGCCGATCAGGTTGTAGCGCGAGTTGGTGTCGATGTCGGGGCCATCTTCGAACCCCTCGACGCCAACGTTGGTGCTCGAGCTGCTGCCCGCCAGCAGCGGAATTACCGAGGCGGTCACGCTAGTGACGCCGGGCAGGGCGGCGAGCGCGTCCTCGGTGCGCTCGAACAGATCGCGCGAGGCAGCGGGCTCGTAGCCGTTGCGCTCCGGTGAGATGCCGAAGGTAACGACGTCGGCCGCATCCAGCCCCAGGTCGACGCGGCTAATCGCCGAAAGACTGCGGATAAACAACCCCGCTGACACCAGAAGCGTCATCGACAGAGCGATCTGGCTGGTGATCAGCACGGCGCGAAAACGGGCCGCCGAGCGGGCGCCCGCCGGCTGTCCGGCTTGTCCCTTGAGCGCCGACAGCACGTCGGGCCGGGTGCTCAGCAGCGCCGGGAACAGGCCGAACAGGAGGCCCGCGCCCAGCGCCGTGGCGGCCGTGAACGCCAATACCGGCCCGTTGAGCGTCGGATCGATCATCGCCGCGGCCTCTTCCGGCAGGAACGTCATGATCATGCTCAAGGTCCAGCGGGCGATGAGCAACCCGGCAACTCCTCCGACGACCGCAAGCACGATCGATTCGGTGAGCAGCTGGCCGACGAGATGCCGGCGGTTGGCTCCGACCGACAAGCGCACCGCCATCTCACCGGCGCGTGCCACGGCGCGGCCGAGGAGCAAGTTGGCGATGTTGGCGCAAGCGATCAGCAGCACCAGGCCGGTGACGCCGTTGAGCAGCGTCAAAGGCGCGGCGGCATCGGCGTGCAGGCTGCTCTGACCCCGCCTTCCCTCCTCGATGCCGAGCTGCTTGGTGCGGAACCGCTCGAGCGTCGGTTCGCTCATGCCCGTTTGCAGCGGCACCTCGACCTCGTTGATGATGGCGCTGTACTGGCCGTTGATGGCGGCGCGGGCCCCCTCAATGTCGATGCCCGGATTCAAGCGCGCGAACAGGTAGACTCAATAGCTGCGCCGGTTCTCACGGTGGCCCGACCGGCGCACCTCCACAACCTCGCGCATCGTGATGGGGACGAACACCTTGGGCCTGTTTCCCAGCGTCGTGCCATCGAAACCTTCGGGCGCGACGCCAATGATCGCCATCGGCTGGCCGTTGACGACGAGGGTATCGTTGAGAATGGAAGGGTCGCGACCGAACTGCGTCTGCCAGTACGAGTGGCTGAGCACCGCAACCGCCGATTCGCCGGCGGTAGCGTCGTCGTTGGCGCCGATGAGGCGACCGACCGCCGCCTGCAGCCCAAGCACCGGGAAATAGCTGCCCGAAACCATCATGCCGCTGGCGGTCGAGGTCTCGCCGCCGTAGGCCAGGTTGGCGCCAAACGAGCGGTGCGCGGCGACCCCGGTAAACACCGTTTGGATCTCCTCGAGGTCGCGGAACATCGGATAGCTGAACACGACGTCGCAATCGCCGGCGTTGTTGCACGAATTCGAACCCGACTTCACCCCCGGGGCGCTGAGATTCACCAGCGCGTCGGGATCCTCGACCGGCAAGGGGCGCAGCAACACCTGGTGAAAGAGCGAAAAGATCGCGGCGTTGGCGCCGATGCCCAACGCCAGCGACACAACGGCGATCGCGGTAACGAACGGACTCTTCGAGAGGCTGCGGACGGCGTGCTTGACGTTGCGGAACATGTGACCTCGAAGCTCAGGATGATCGACGCGGCGCGCACGGATCCAGGGGAACTCGCACTCCACCCGCACCGGGAACCGCGATGCCGGCGCGGCCGAGCGAACAACCCGACGTTGGCACACTTCGAGCTGAATGACTAAGCTCGCCGGACCGACTTTAATTCCTGTCTTGAATACGAATCGTGGACCGCGGAGGTTTCCCGATGCGCAAGGCTTTCTGGATTTTTTCTCTCGTTCTGGTGGCGTTGCTGATCGGTGCGCTCGTAGCACCGGCGCCGGCCTCCGACCAACGCTTCGGCGGTGGCGGCCAGGCGGTACCGGGCGGCGACGGCCCGCTCGATGCCCTCACCTACCGCTACATCGGGCCGGTCGGCAACCGCGTCTCGGCGGTGGTCGGCGTTCCCGGCGACGCCAACATCTACTACATCGGCGCCGCCTCGGGCGGCATCTTCCGCTCGAGAAACGGCGGTGTGAGCTGGGAGCCGATCTTCGACGATCAGCGGGTGGCGGCGATCGGCTCGCTGGCGGTCGACCCGGTCAACACCAACGTCATCTGGGCCGGCACCGGCGAGACGTTCATTCGCTCCAACATCCTCACCGGCAACGGCATCTACAAGTCGGTTGACGGCGGCGACACCTGGCAGCTCATGGGGCTCGAGAAAACCGGCCGCATCGGCCGCATCGTCGTCGATCCGCTCGATCCCGACACCGTCTTCGCCGCCGCCATGGGCCACGCCTACGGCCCCCAGCAGGAGCGCGGCGTGTACCGCACCCGAGACGGCGGCAACACGTGGGAGCGGGTGCTGTTCGCCGACGAGAACACCGGCGCCGCGGACGTCGTCATGGACCCGAACAACCCCAACATCCTGTTCGCCGGCATGTGGCCCCTCTTGATCCGCACCTGGGGGCGCACCAGCGGCGGCCCCGGCGGCGGCCTGTGGATGAGCAAGGACGGAGGCGATACCTGGGAAAACCTCACCGGCACCCGCGGCCTGCCTGCCGGGCCGTACGGCAAGATCGGCCTCGGCATGACGGCGGCCGACTCCAAGCGCGTCTACGCCCTCATCGAACAGTCGAGCAACGGACTCATCGCCCCCGTTGACCCCGGTCACGGCACCCTCTACCGCTCCGACAACGGCGGCGCCAGCTGGCGGATGGTGAGCACCCGACACGACCTGATGCAGCGGCCACTCTACTACACCCGCCTCGCCGTCGCGCCCGACGATCCCGACGAGCTGCACACCTTGTCGACGCGCCACTCGCACAGCCTCGACGGCGGCGTGACGTGGTCGGGCGGCGGCGCCGGTGGCGACAACCACGACATGTGGATCGACCCGCTCCTCCCCGACCGTCTCGTCGTCGGCAACGACGGCGGGGTGTCGATCTCGACGACGCGAGGTGACTCGTGGGCGCGGCTGCGCCTGCCGATCGCGCAGGTCTACCACGTCTTCGTCGACGACAAGATCCCCTACAACGTCATGGGCAACCGCCAAGACGGGCCCAGCACATTCGGCCCCTCCAACAGCCTCACCGGCGGCAGCATCTCGATCGGCGAGTGGCGATCGGTGGGCGGCTGCGAGTCGGGTTTCGCGGTGCCGGCCGGCGACCACACCATCTGGTCGGGCTGCTACGACGGCATTCTGGCGGTGCACGACACCCGCACCGGCCACTCGCGCAACGTCAGCCCGTGGCCCGACAACCCCGAGGGCTGGGCCGCCGGCGAGCTGCGCTACCGCTTCCAGTGGACGTTTCCGATCCACGTGTCGCCACACGACCCGAACAAGGTCTTCGTCGGCAGCCAGGTGATCCACAAGACCATTAATCAGGGGGTCACCTGGGACGTCATCAGCCCCGACCTGTCGACCGACGACCCGTCGCTGGTGCTCAAGACCGGCGGCCTGACGTTCGACGACACCAGCCCGACCTACGCCTCCGTGGTATTCGCCATCGCCGAGTCTCCGGTGCAGGAGGACCTCATCTGGGCCGGCACGAACGACGGCATGGTGCAGGTGACGCGCGACGGCGGCGGAAACTGGACCAACGTCTCCGCCAACATGCCGGAGTTGCCGCCGCTGGGCACGGTGTCGAACATCGAACCGTCGAACCATGTCGCCGGCGCCGCCTACGTGGCGATCGATACGCACCAGATCGGCATTTTCGAGCCCTTCCTGTACAAGACGACGGACTTCGGAGCGAGCTGGACGCGCATCGACGGGCACTCCGGAACACCGGCGATGGGGGCCGGCCTGGACTACGAGGCAACGGTGGCGCCGGGCGGCATCCCCGCTGGGCCGCTGTCCTACACCCACGTGATTCGCGAAGACCCGCACACACCGGGCCTGCTGTTCGCCGGCACCGCCAACGCTCTGTACGTCAGCTTCGACGACGGCGGCAGCTGGGAGTCACTGCAGAGCAACTTGCCGCACGCCCCGGTCCACTGGCTCACCATACAGCCGCACTTCAACGACCTGGTGGTCGGGACCTACGGGCGTGGCTTCTGGATCATGGACGACATCACGCCGCTGCAGCAGATGACCGACGCCATCCGCTCGTCCGACGCGTACCTGTTCGCACCGCGCGACGCCTACCGCTTCCACCGCGTCGGCAACCCGATGTCGGGCCAGGATCCGGCCGCCGGCCGCAATCCCACCCCCGGGGCATCGATCAGCTACTGGCTGAGCGAAGAGATGGCGGGTGCCGCAGACGAGGGTGAAGCCGAAGGGTCGACCGAGACCCGGGAGATGGGGATACCCGGAAACACCGGGACGCTCGACGACGAGATGGACCCGAGCCGCGGCGACGACCGTCGCACCCGGGTCACGATCGAGATCCTCGACGCCGGCGGCGAGGTGGTGAGCACGATCCGCAACGCCCCGGCCCGCCCGGGACTCAACCGTACCTACTGGAACATGCGCTACGAGTCATCGGAGCGCGCGGTGATGCGCACCAAGCCGCTCGGCCACCCGCACGTCGCCCTCAGCGAGAACGGCACCCGTGACCCCGGCGACGGGCGCCCGGTTACCCCGACGGCGCCGCCGGGCACCTACACGGCGCGGCTGACGGTCAACAACGAGGCGCCCCAGGAGCAACCGCTGACCCTGCTCATGGACCCGGCCTCGATGGGCTCGGAGGCCGAGATCAACGAGCAGCTCCAGATGATGATCGAGCTGCGCGACAACCAGAACGATATCGCCGGCATGATCAACGAGGCGGAGCTGGTGCGCTCGCAGCTCTATGAGCTGCGCACCCTGCTGCGCGGCCGCGACGACTTCGACGAGATCAACGATCAGATCACAGCACTCGACGAAAAGATCATCGACATCGAGATGAACCTCACCGACCTGCGCCTGGTCGGCGGCCAGGACACGCTGCGCTACCCGCGCCAGCTGTACGCCAAGGTCGCCAGTCTGTCGGGCTACATCTCCGGGCACGATTTCGCCCCTGCCGACGCGCATCGCGCCGTGCATGAGATGTACAAGGAGAACCTCGGGACCTACATGGCGCAGACGAGAGAGATCCGCGAGGGCGACCTGGCGGCGTTCAACCGCATGCTGCGAGAAAAGGGCATCGGCACGGTAATCACCGGGGCCGAGGGTCGTTGACGAAAGCATTTGCGGCATGTTCCGCCGCCAGAATAGTCAGTTCTGGTTGCTATTGATCACCATAACGTCACTGACATAACATTTGCGCCGATAGGGCTTGTAATGCACCCCCGAAATTTCGTTTCCTTGCTTCCGGGCAGCCTGCCCAGGCACGGGAAACTGGTCTGTGAGAGAGGATTGAGATGCGTCGACAGACCGAGCAAGGTTTCTCGCTCATCGAGCTGCTGATCGTCGTCGGGATCATCGGCATCATCGCAGCCATCACCCTCCCTCTGCTGATGGACTCGATCGACCGTTCCAAGCAGCGACGCACCATGGGCGACATGCACACCCTGGTCATCGCCAACGGCACCTACAAGGTCGACCTGCAGGAGTATGCCCCAGCGCTTGTCAATCTCGTGAGCGGCGAGTACCTCCAGGTCCTCGTTTCCGACGACGCCTGGGGTAACCCGTTCGGGTACAACACCGACGGCGACACCTACGATTTGACGAGCCTCGGTCGCGACGGCGCTACCGGTCCGGCCGCACCGAGCCCGTGGGTCAACCAGCCGTTCGATCCTGACATCATCGTCATCAACGGGATGTTCACCCAGGCACCCGGGGGCTAGGCAACACTCTCTCCCCCGCCCGGTCGTTTCACCGGCTCGTTGCTCCCTTCTCTGCCCTGCGGCGCATTCAGACTGAATGGCGCGCAACGTTGGGTCGATGCCGGGGGCGGGATGAAAAAACTAGCCGAGGGGCTCGGCGAGGGCGCCACGCACCAGCTCCACCGCCTTGCCGAGGTCCTCGGCGCTGAACGTCAGGCTGGGGCGGAATCGAATCGAGCGCTCGCCGCAGGCCAGCGTCGCCAATCCGGTTTCCCAGCACCGATCGCGTAGCTCATCCCGCTGGGCGCCGTCGGGCAGATCGAAGGCAAGCATGAGACCACGGCCGCGGACGTTGGTGACCGCGTCGAAGCTCTCCTGGATGGCGAGCAGCTCGCCGAGGAACAACGCGCCGACACGGGCGGCGTTTTCGACCAGGCCGTCTTCCTCGATGATCTGCAGGTAGCGCGCCGAGCGCACCATGTCGACGAGGTTGCCGCCCCAGGTCGAGTTGATGCGGCTCGATACGTGAAAGACGTTGGTGTCGATGGCGTCGACGCGCTCGGTGCTCATGATCCCGCACACCTGCGTCTTCTTGCCAAAGGCGACGATGTCGGGTGTCATCCCGAGCTGCTGGAACGCCCACATGCTGCCGGTGAGACCGACCCCGGTCTGCACCTCATCGAAGATCAACATCGCCTCGCGCTCGTCGGCGATTCGGCGTAGTTGCTGCAGGAACTCGGGGCGGAAGTGATTGTCGCCGCCCTCACCCTGGATGGGCTCGAGAATGATCGCCGCGATGGCGTTCGGATCGGCGTCGAAGGCGGCCTCGATCTCGGCCACGGAGCCGGCTTCGGCAGCTGCCGCCTCTTGCTCGTCGATCGGAAAGTGCACCTTCGGGTTGGTGACCCGCGGCCAGTCGAACTGGGGGAAATCGTCGGTCTTCGCCGGATCGGTGTTGGTCAGCGACAACGTGTAGCCGCTGCGTCCGTGGAAGGCCTCGCGAAAGTGCAGGATCTTGTCGCCGCCCCCTGCGATCCCCGCGGCACGATTTTTCTGGCGTTTCCAGTCGAAAGCCACCTTCAGGGCGTTCTCGACCGCCAGCGCGCCACCGGCGACGAAGAACAGGTGACGGAATTCCGCGGGCGCCGCGACCTCGCGAAAGGTCTGGACGAAGGCGGCAAACTCGCGCGTGTACACGTCGCTGTTCGCCGGGTTGCTCGACGCCGCGCGCATGAGCG
>JADFNY010000040.1 GCA_022563115.1 Acidobacteriota bacterium
TTCGGCGCCACTCAGAACGGCGGCACGACGCGGGTCGCGTTCAGCGACGAGGATCTCGCCGCCCGCGCGTTCGTTGCTGAGCTCATGGAAAACGCCGGGCTCTCGGTGTCGATCGACGGCATCGGCAACTTGATCGGCAGGCGCGCCGGCACCGAGGCGAGCCTGCTGCCGATTATGCTCGGCTCCCACATCGACACGGTTCCCGCGGGGGGGAGCTACGACGGCCAGGTGGGCTCGATCGGCGCCCTCGAAGTCGCCCAGACGCTCGCCGACCACGGCATCACGACCCGACACCCGCTCGAATTCGTGATCTTCCAGAACGAGGAGGGAGGCAAAACGGGCAGCCGCGCGCTGATCGGCATCGTCGAGGCGCGCGAGCTCGACGTGGTGACCGCCAGCGGCTACAGCATCGGGGAAGGCATTCGGATCCTCGGAGGCGACCCGACGCGGGTCGCGGCTGTAGAGCGCGCTCCAGGCTCGATCGCAGCCTTTCTCGAGCTCCACATCGAGCAAGGCGCCATCTTGCACCGGCAGGGTATTGACATCGGCGTTGTCGAGGGGATCGTTGGGATCAAGCGCTGGGACGTAACCTTCGAGGGCTTCGCCAACCACGCCGGCACAACGCCGATGAACGCCCGCCGCGACGCGCTGCTCGCGGCGGCCCGCTTCATCGACGCGGTACACGATGTCGCAAGCACGACCTCCGGCCGCCAGGTGGCCACTGTCGGCCGCATCGCCGCGTCGCCGGGAGCACCCAACGTCATTCCCGGATTGGTAACGGTGAGCCTCGAGATCCGGGACCTCGAGATGAGCGTGATCGACGCCGTCTTCGAGGCGATTCGCGCCCGCGCCGTGGCGATCGCCTCGGCGACCGATACCTCGGTCGACTTCGAGCCTTTCTACGTTAGCCACGAAGCGCCGACCGATCCGCGGATCCGGGCGCTGGTGGCGGAGGCCGCCGAAGCCCTTGGCCTCAGCAGCCTGGCGCTGCCGAGCGGCGCCGGTCATGACGCCCAGAGCATCGCCATGCTCGCCCCGATCGGCATGATCTTCGTCCCCAGTATCGACGGCATCAGCCACTCCCCGCGCGAGTACTCCGAGCCTGATGCGATCGTCGCGGGCGTCAACGTCCTGTTGCACACGCTGCTGAAGCTCGATGAGCGCGACCTGATCCGCTGAGCGGTACGACGGGCGCGCAGGCCCCTACTCGCCTTCTCTTGACCTCGCCTGCCTTATCGCCGGACTCGCCATCCTGGTGATCGCCGCGATCGCCTGGTTCGTGCTGCAAGCACTTCTCGCGGGCCTGACGAGCATCGCCGAAGGCGGAGCGAGCTGACGAAGCCCGAGATGAAGGCGCCAACCGCCGACCCTCGACACTGGTGCAGGCGTCGCCGATGATTGGACGATGAGCCTCTACGCCAAAGTCGCCGATCTGCCGCTCGAGATCGACGAACATTCTTTCGAGTCCCTCGCCCAGGTTGTGCCGAGCGGTTGGACGCGGAAGACGACGTTGATCCGTTTGCGGGGGGGCGGCGAAGAGGGCCAGGGCGAGGACGTCATCTGGAACGACGAGGACCACCGGCTCCTCGAGGAGGAATCCGACTTCTCGCTCGCCGGCACCTACACGATCGAGGAGTTCTCGCGCCGCCTCGATGAGACGCCGCTGTTCGTCAAGCCGCCGGGGCGCCCCGACTACACGCTCTATCGGCGCTGGGGCTTCGAGAGCGCCGCCCTCGACCTCGCCTTGCGGCAGGCCGGCGTGTCGCTCGCCGACGCTCTCGGCATCGAGATGAGGCCGCTGACGTTTGTCATCTCCACCGGCCTCGGCGAACCTGCCAGCATCGAGCCGCTGCGCCGGCGGCTCGAGCTCTACCCGAACATGCGCTTCAAGCTCGATCTGTCGGAGAGCTGGACCCCGGCGCTCGCTGCCGCGCTCGCCGAGATGGGTACCGTCGATTGCGTCGATCTCAAGGGCCTGTACGACAGTGATGACTTTTCCGGTCCACCGGCGAACCCCGAGCAGTACCGCTTCGTTGCCGACACCATCGGCGACGCCTGGATCGAGGATCCGTACCTCGATGAAACGACGCGCGACGCTCTCGCCGAGCACTACGACCGCATCACCTGGGACGCCAACATCCACTCGGTCGCCGACATCGCCACGCTGCCGTTCAAACCGACGTGCGTGAACATGAAGCCATCGCGCATCGGGTTTCTGTCGGAGCTGTTCCGCACCTACGAATACTGCAACGGCCAGGGCATCCGGATGTACGGCGGCGGCCAATTCGAGCTCGGCGTGGGGCGCAGTCAGGTGCAATACCTGGCCGCCATGTTTCACCCCGACGGCGCCAACGACGTCGCACCGCTCCCCTACAACGAGCACGAGCTCGCCGCCGGGCTGCCGACCAGCCCGCTGGCGCCGGCCCCGGCGCCGACCGGATTTCGCTGGTCAGAGCCGGGAGACTGAGGCGGCGTAGAGCCGCACTTCGCGTGCGCCCCCCGCAAGGAGGGCGGCTGCCGCTGCGCAAGCGGTGGCGCCGGTCGTGACCACGTCGTCGACCAGAACGATCGTGGCGCCGGCACTCCGAACACGCCCGTGGCGCCGTAGCCGAAATGCTGCGCCCACGTTGATCAGCCGCTGCTCGTGCGGGAGACCGACCTGCGGCCGCGTCGCGCGGACCCGCCGCAACACGTTGGCCAGCAACAGGCCAGGGCGCTCCCGCGCCATGGCGCGGCCAAGAACCGCGGCTTGATTGTGGCCTCTCCGCCAGCGACGTCGCCAGTGCAGCGGTACCGGCACGACCAGGTCGGCACCGCGCAGGATCTTCGAGGCGCCCGGTGCCGCGGCCATCCGCGCGCCGATCACCCTGCCGGCGCGGATGACGCCCGCGTACTTCAGGTCGATGAGCAGCCGCCGGGCGGGACCTTCGAACTCGGCAAAGGCGTGAGCCCTGGAGATTTCACCGCCGACCGCTATGGCCCCGTCGAAGATCGGGAACTCGGCGTCGCACCCCCGGCAAAGTAGAGGCGCCCAAGCATCACCGTCGGCGAGGTTGCCACAGTGGCGGCACAGCGGCGGAAGGAGAACGTTCCCCACCATCGTGGCCACAGAATCGAGCTTAGCCCGCATATCTCAACGCCCTTCGTCGCCCGTAGCAGGAGGGCGTTGAGATATGCGGGTTAGAAACACGAACAAATGAGACGGTCACGACAAGGGTGCTTCGGGCGCAACGCGCTGATTAGCAGGGTGCTGAAGGGCGCATGGGGGTTGCGGCGGCACCCCCGGGAGTTCTTCAGCACCCTGCTAGAGACGAAGTCGCCCCCTGCCGACGTCGCGTCAGACGCGTGGCGCTTTGACCACCCGGTCCTCTACCTCTTGCAGTTCCTCGCTCGTATCGAGGACAACGGTGCCCCAACGACAACACTCGGCGCAGTGCATGACGTAGTTTGGGTGCTGCGCGCCGCAGTGCTGGCAGCGGTAGCCGGGCTCCAGCAGGTTGGACGCCTGGATGACGTGGCGGAATCTCTCCGCCGCGGCCTGGCTGTCACCCTGGCGGACGCTGAGCTTGGCAAGGTGGTAGGTAACCGTCGGCGAGAACTCCACCTCGTCCTCGAGGCGCTCCAGCTCACCCTTGGCCTCCTCGATCATCTCGAGACGCGAATACAGCAACGCCAGACCGAGGCGCGCCGCGCGGCCATCGGCGCCCTCGATCGACTCCGCCGACTGGCGGAACGAACGGATCGCCTGCTCCGGGTCGCCGGCGTCGAAGTGGTACGTAACAAGCTCGTTGAGCAGCTCGAGCGCGTGGGTCGCGGCAACACCTTGGGTCCACGCGTCGACGGCGCCGTCGATGTCGCCGTCGGCGAGCCGGGCGCGCCCCTGCAACAAGTAGCCAGGAACGAACTGCGGGTCTGCCTTCACCAGCGCCGCGAAGATCGAAAGTGCCTCCTTGCGCCCCTCAGCGGTGCTTTGCTCCATGAGCGCGCGGCCTTTTTCCAGCCGTAGCCCGCGCACGATGGCCTCTTCGTCGGTCCGCGCCACCGTGTCGCCGAGCGACTTGGTGCGCTTCTCCTGCGCCTCGAGCGCCTCGTCCCAGCGCGACTGTTCGCTCAGCAGGTCCCGCATACGGGCGAAGAGCTCCGGGTCGCCCTTGGGCTCTGCGACAAGCCGTTGCTCCAGATGGCCGACGGCGCGGGCGTATTCGCCGAGCGCCGCGAAGTCGCGCGCCAGCTCGTCGTGCACGTCGCCATCGTCGGGCGAGATGCCGCGGGCGCGTGTGTGCATCTCGACCGCCTTCTCCAGGTTGCCCAGCGCGCGCGCCGCGTTGCCCCCATGGATCCACGCGCCAAGGCGTTCCGGGTCCTTCTCGAGCACCGTCTCGAAGCGCTCCAGCGCGACGCGATGGTCGCCCCGAACCGCGGCCACCAGGCCCGCCTCGATCAACTCGGTGTCTTCTGCCGTCTTCGAGTCGACACGCTTGCGCCGCCAGCGCAGGAACGCCGCTTTCGACGACAGCACGACGGTATACAGAAGGGTCCCGAGCACGCCGAGCAAGATGGCGAGGAACCCCACCACCCAGAGCGACGTCTGAATCTCGTACGGGGGAAACCCCGGGACGCGAAAGGTGACCGGTTCGGTGTTGAGGGTCGCCGTCCAGAGGCCGAGCGAGACAACGCCGAAAACGGCCAGCAACGCCACCAGGTTGCGCAAAGACATCTCGGACCCCCTCCCTCAGCTACCGCCTGCTTCCTGTCGCTCCTGACACTCGATGCACAGCGCCGCCCAGGGAATCGCTTTGAGGCGAGACAGCGGGATCTTGTCGCCGCACGAGGTGCACTCCTCGTACGTGCCCTCGTCCATCCGGCGCAACGCTTCTTCGACCTGCAACAGGGTCGCGCGCTCACCGTCGCTGAGGCTGTAGAGGAACTCCTTGCGGTACCCCTCCGAGGCCTGGTCGGCGAGATCCTGCAGCGGCTCGGCGGTTGCTTCGCGATTCACCGCCTGAGACCGACGATAGGCTTCATTCGCCTCACGGTGCTTGAGCGCGAGCTGCTCACGGATCTTTTTTTCTTCTGTAGCTCTCATCGAAACTCGAAACCTTCTGCAGGCCCAACATCGGGCAACACTCTGCGGAGATCCCGATCAGCGGCTATAAGGGAGACCGTGAATGATCGTGAAGCCGCGATAGATCTGCTCGGTCAAGAATAAACGGGCCATATCGTGCGGAAGCGTCATGCTGGAGAGGCCGAGAAGCAAGTCAGCCCGGTCGCGAACCCCGGCGTCCACGCCGTTGGGGCCGCCCACCACGAAGGCCAAAGTCCGCGCATCATCGTAGCACTGTCGCTGCAGCAATTCCGCGAATTTCGGCGAATCCAGGCGTTTTCCTGGCGGATCCAAAACGACGAGAAACAACGGATTGAAGGCTTCCAGGCGCCTCAGAATGGCTTTTCCCTGGCGCTCGAGGCGATGCTCCTCGCTATACTGCTTTCCGGACGGTTCCTCGGAGACGACAACGCATTCACAGGTGCGAAATCGACGGATTCGGGACAGGTATTCGTCGATCCCAACGCGGGCGTACTCTGCGGCGGTCTTGCCGGGCCAGCAAAGGACGATTTCGGGGGGATCAACCATCTGCCGCTTCGGCGGCCGCGCCCTCCGGATCATGTGCCGGCTCGGTGGCGAGCGCGGGCTCGTCGGGCGGCGCCTCCGCGCGCTCTCCCACCAGTGCGGGAGCGTCTCTCCAGACCCTCTCGAGCTGGTAGAAGTCCCGCGCTTCACGGGTGAACACGTTGACGAGGAAATCGACGAAGTCCACCAGCACCCAGGCGGCCTGATCGTAGCCCTCGGTGTGCAACGGCGTGATCTCGGCAGCGCGCAGTTTGTTCTTGATGCCGTCGACGAGCGCCTGAACGTGACGATCGCTGTTCCCGGTGCATATCACCAGGTAGTCGGTGAAGCTCGCAATGTCGCGCACGTCGAGCACGAGCAGACTGATTCCCTTCAGGTCTTCGACCGCACGAGCGATCAGGTCGAGGCTGGCGGGAAGCTCCCCGTCGGGGCGCTTGGCGCCGGGCTCGGCGCCAATTTCCTCCGCCCTGCTCACGAGGCGACCTCCCTCGGCACATCCCCCGACCGGAACAGGCCGTTGGCGCGGATGTAGCGCTCGACCTCGGCGGGAACCTTGTAGCGGACGCTCGATCCGGCCGCGATCCGCTCCCTGACGTCGGTCGACGAGATGTCGATATGCACCGCGTCGGAGAGGAAAACACGCCGGCCCTCGTCGGGAAATTGCTCCGACGGCGGAGCATCGCTGTCGCGCAGGTCGACAACCCGATCGCCGATCCATTCCGGGAGCTTGGCGATCTCGTCGAAGCCGTGCCCCGGGCGGCTCACCACCACGACATGGCAGAGGTCGAGAAACTCTCTGTATTCATTCCAGGTCTCGATCTCGACGAAGGCGTCAAGCCCGGTGACGAAGACGATCTGCATGTCGGTACCCATCGCCTCCTGCAGCTGCCGCACGGTATCGATGCTGAAGCTCTTTCCCCCACGGTTGACCTCGATCGGTGATGCCACGAAGGCGGGGTTGTGCAGCGTCGCGGCGACAACCATCGCGAAACGGTGCTTCGCATCGGTGAGGTCGTCGCGGTCCTTGTGCGGTGGTTCGTTGCAAGGCATGAAGTACATCTCGGCAAGGCCGAACGCCTCGCGGATCTCTTCCGCCAGAATCAGGTGCCCGAGGTGCGGAGGATCGAAAGTCCCTCCGAAAACACCCACCCTTTTCAACGACATGCGGTCTTGCCCCCGTCAACAGGGTTACGACTCTTCGTCCCTGTCAGCCGGCGTCTGTTCGCCGACCCAATCGATGAACTCGTCCAGCCCCTCGCCGCTGACCGAAGAAACGGCGCAAAACGCCGCCCCGTCGCCCTCGGCCGCGGCGCGCAACGCCTCGATGACCTCCGGCGGTGGCGACAAGTCTGTCTTGGTAGCCACGACCATGCGCGGTCGCTCCAGCAAAGCTTCGTTGTAGTGATGCAACTCGCTGCAAAGCGTTTCGTAGTGCTGCACGACGTCGCCCTCGGGCGGCATCGTGTCGACCAGCACGGCCAGCGCCCCGGTTCGCTCGATGTGGCGCAGAAAATTGAGCCCCAAACCTTCGCCCCGATGCGCCCCCTCGATGAGTCCCGGGACATCGGCCAGCACCGAACGCCGATAGCCGGGTAGCCGGAGGATTCCAAGGTTGGGCTCCAGCGTCGTGAACGGATAAGCAGCCACCTTCCCCTTCGACCCCGTGAGACAACCGAGCAACGTCGTCTTGCCGGCATTCGGGCGTCCGACCAAGCCGACATCAGCGATGAGCTTGAGCTCGAGCTCGAGCTCGCGGCGCTCGCCCGGGCGTCCCGGATCGGCGCGGCGAGGAGCACGGTTGGTCGAACTCTTGAAACGGACGTTACCGCGGCCGCCCAAGCCGCCTGCGGCGACCACAAGGCGCTCTTCGTGCCGCCAGAGGTCGCCGAGCTCTTCGCCGGTTTCGAGGTCGCGAACGACTGTTCCGGGGGCAACGAAAACCTCGCAGTCGCTGCCCCGTTTGCCGTGCTTGTTGCTGCCCAACCCCTGGCTACCGTTTTTGGCCTTGAACAGCTGCCTTTCGCGGAGGTGGCCGAGCTGGGCGTAGCTGCGGCCGCAAACGACGTAGACCGTGCCGCCGTCGCCGCCGTCACCACCGCTGGGTCCACCGAGGGGAACGTATTTCTCGCGCCGGAAAGCGATACATCCACGGCCGCCGTCACCCGCCTGGACCCGAATTCGTACCAGGTCGCGGAACATGGCTGATTTCCCGGGCGGCTCGTCGGCGCACTACGGGCGCCACGCGAGTAGAAGAGAGGAGGCCCGCAGGAGGATAGCGCTATTGGGGCAGAACCGAAACGAACTTGCCGCGCCGGCCCTTGTTCTCGAAAGTGACGACCCCGTCGGCGGTCGCGAACAACGTGTCGTCGCGACCGCGGCCAACGTTCTGACCCGGCTTGAAGCGCGTCCCACGCTGCCGAACGATGATCGATCCACCGGTCACGCGCTGGCCGCCGAACCGCTTGACGCCGAGCCGCTTGGGGTTGCTGTCACGGCCGTTGCGGCTGCTGCCTTGGCCCTTTTTGTGTGCCATTGCTCTGTCCTCAGGAAACGACGATCTTGTCGATGCGCAGGGCGGTGTAACTCTGCCGATGACCGATCTTGCGCCTGTATCCCTTGCGCCGCTTCTTCTTGAAGGAGATCAACTTGCGGCCACGGCCCTCGTCGACCACGGTGCCCTTGACACTCGCACCGGGGATGGTCGGATGGCCCACTTGGACGCTCTTTCCGTCGGCGACGAGGTGGACCTCCGAGATAGACACTTCATCACCAACCGAGCTGGCGAGACGCTCGACGCGTACCACGTCGCCCTCGCTGACCCGGTACTGTTTTCCGCCTGTTTCGATAACTGCGTACATCTTCCTAGACCTTGAAAAGAGGGTGGGGTGACCGAGTTATTGTACGGCCTCCGAACCCCCCGCAGCAAGCTCGCTAAAACCGCTCTGAGCAAGAGTTTTGCGACGTTTCTGAGCATCTTCAACCCACCGGGCCGATTCCCGTCGGCCCGTTCGGCGGTTCGACCTTGCAGAGTCGGTGCAGAGCCCGGCCCACCCACGGAGCATGGACTACTGGTCTGGATCCGCCGCTGGGACGGTAAGGGACTCGAGGGCGCGCTCACGCTGTTTCAGCGTATCGAGCTCCCGGATGAGCTCGTTGATACGGTCTTGCATGTGGGTCTGCTGCAGCCGCAGCGCCGTGATCTCGGTGACCAGGTTGTGGTAGAGATGCAAATCGCGCTCCCGCCAGCGCTCGATCTGCCCTGTCATGTCGCTGAGTTGCTTTCCGGCCCAGCCACCCTGTGTGTTGATGCTCTCGTTGACGTTTCCGCAGAACTTGTTCAGGTTCAGCGTGGCGCGATAGAAGGGCTTCGCCAAACCCCTGATGAGCCTCAGCACCGCGGCGCGAAGGCCGGTATGGTCGCTGCCGTAGAGGTTCCCCCCGCTTTCGAATGTCAACATCGCCGGCGGCGCAGGCTTGATCTCCGGCAGCTTGCTGCGGGCCTCGGGCATGCCGTCGAGCCAGCCGCGCGGCAGGTCCTGGCGCCGCAGGCGGGGCTCGAGCTCGGCGTTGCGCAGCTCTTCGAGCTCCTCGTCGGTAAAGCGCACCCCGCGCTTCGCCTCGATCGCCGCCCTGACACGCTGCTCGAGCGCCTCGACGTCTATCGAAGGATCATCGATCTCAAAAACACCCATAATCTACAGACTCCGGCCATCGAACCAGGACCTGGACCGGTCTCCGGCGAGAACACTACCAACAATGTTCGCGTTCGGCGCTCGTCGGGCCAGCGAGGCAGCTTTTCCGGCTTGACCCGGAAGAGGACCCCTCTCCGGCTCTCTTCCGGGTCAGGCCGATACCGATTGCTTCAGAATCTTGGACCGATGTAGAAATCGAAGCGCGCGCCGCCGATCAACGAACGACCGTCGAAGCGCTGCGACACGTAGAAGTTCAGCGGCAACGGTCCGAAATCGATCATCATGCCGCCGCCAAACGACGCCACGGCGTCCTTCAATCGGCCGCCTTCAAAGAAGTCGAAGTCGAAACCGTCGAACCACGCACCGCCCACGTCGAGGAAGAACAAGCCCCGGATATCGGTGATCGCCATGGCGCCGCCGCGGAGCTCGTCGATGAACGGCCAGCGGTACTCGAGGTTCATGAACCAGGTGCGGTTACCGGAGAACTGCAGCCAATCGTAGCCCCGCAGCTGGTTCAGCCCACCCATGAAGAAGACGTTGGGATCTTCGCCCTGGCTCCAGGCCATCCAGGTGCGCCAGGCGATGATGTTGCGCGCCGTTACCGGGAAATACATGCGGTGATCGATGATCCACTCGGTGAAGGTCAGGTCGCCGACGCTCGGCGGCGCGTAGCGGAAATCGACCCGGGTCCGCCAGCCCGCGAAGGGACCGAACTCGCGGAAGCGCGCCTTGTCCGCGATCAGCGAGGCGCCCAGCGGCATGTACGTACCGCTCGGATACGCGCTACCGAGAATAAGGTCGCCGCCGGTCGTTTCGAAGAGGGTAGCGAACGTGTACAACTGGTCGTAGTAACCGGCTGAGACCTCGACGCGAACATCCCGGCTGATCGGGTACGAGGCGAAAATCTCGGCGCCGTCGAGCTCGAAAAAGCTCTCACGGTCGATCTGGCTGAGGTTGTTGAGGTCCCGCGTGAAGAAAAACAGCCGCTGGCTGGTCACCGAAACGCCCCAGTTGAGGCGCCTTCTTTGGTTGAAATACATCCCTTGCAGGTTGCGCTGTCTCGACGCCGAACCGAACACACCGACGATCCGATGGTTGCCCATCAGATCGGAGATCTCGATCGATAGCGCCGCCAGCACGGTCCCGGAGCCGCCGAAACGGCCGTAGCCGCCGGCGACGTTGACGTTCGAGATGTGCCAGCCCGCGGTTGGCGACTGGCTGACGTTGCTTTGGTCGAGTTGCACCGTCGCCGCGTCGGCCATCTCCTGCTCGATCGCCGCGATCTCCTCGTCGGCAAGCGCCTCGTCGACGGCAAGGTACGTCTCGAGCGGCTCGGAGGTGATGTCCATCAAGTAAAGCTCGTAGCGCCCGTCGCTGTAGTTGCTGAACAGCAGATCGCCCTTGGCGCTGGCGTTTTGCGGCAACGGCTGCGGGAAGAAGGCGCCGCCGAGCAGGTCGGTGTGCTTCTCTACCTGGCCGGTGGCCAAGGCCATCGAGTAGAGGTTGTACTTGCCGGTGCGATCGGAGGCGAAGAACAGGCGGGTGCCGTCACGCGAAAACGCCGGCTGGGTGTCGTTGCTCAAGCCGAAGGTCAGCTGCACACGCTGTTGCGGGCGCGATAAATCGACCATGAAGAACTTCTTGTAGCCGAGCACGTGGGTGGTAAACACCAGGATACGGCCGTCCGGCGACCACACCGGGGCATAGTCGTAGACTTCGTCCTGGGTGACGTTCAGCAACTGGTCGTTGCTCGGGTCGTAGATCCAGATGTCGCGCACGCCGTTGAGATGGGCCCCGAACGCAACCCGTCCGTCCGGGCCGATGTCGGGCGACATCGCCTGGTCGAGGTCGTCGAGCTTCTTCTTCCAGTCGAGGTCGCCGTCGTCGGAATCGATGACGTACAGCGTGCGGGTCGGCGGCGTGCGACCGAAAAACGCCACCTGGGTGCCGTCCGGGGACCACGACATGTCGGCGCCCGACCGGTAGCCCACCGTGAGGCCCTGGGCGATGAGGTATTCGTAGTCGCCGCTGACGCCGTCGGTCAGGTTCTCGAGGATCCCGCCGGTATCCATGGCGAAGCGCATGATGTCGAGCTTGAGCGTCTTGCGGTCGAGCGACACGGCGACGAACTCGTCGCCTTCCGGCGACACCGCGGGGGAGAAGGCCGACGGGCGATCCTCGTTGTCCATGTGGTTGAAAATACCAATGGCGAAATCGTCGGCCTCGTCGTCTTCGAGGACGTTCGGCAGGTACTTGTCGCGCAGATGGTCACGAAACTGCTCGTTGAACTCCGCCGCGTTGACGTTGAAAGCGCGCTCGATGTCGCGGTCGATGTCCTGGCCGAGATCGCGGCGAATCTCGCTCATGAAGATCCGCACGCCGTCCTCGCCGTATTGCTCGGCGATGTAGTCGTACACCACTTGGCCGAGGACGTAGTCGACGAAGTAGCCGCTGTTGTACGTCATCTGATTGATCGTCGGGATCTGATCCATCAGCACGACGTCGCGCAGCATCATCTCGTCGAGCGACGTGAGGTTGTCGGCGGCGTGCTCGGCGAGCCCTTCCATGATCCACGTCGGCGGCGACATGCGCAGATTGCGACCTACCTCGCCACCGTAGAAAAAGTCGTATACGAAGATATGGGTGATCTCGTGGACAAGCAGCTTGAGCAGCTCGTCGGGCGGATCGTCGACCGGCAACACCAACCGGTTGACGGTCGGCTCCGCGAACGCCGCCACACCCTCGGGGAGGAAGTACGGGAAGATGTGGGTCTGCTCGAACTCGGAATGCGTCTGGTAGTAGATGATCGGGGTGCGCTTCGACAGGTCGTGGTTCAGCAGCCGGCGGAGCCGCTGGTACGCCTCTTCGGAAAAGGCGACGACCTCGTCGAGGTGAGCTTCCTCTTCCAGGTAGTACATGATGTCGAAGTGCGGCGCCTTGTAGACCCAGAAGTTGAAGTCGTCGTAGGTGACCTTGTTCTTGCCGTAGCTGGTGCCGTAGCCGGTCTGGCGGATCTGCAGTTGGATGGCGCGCCCGGTGCCCTTTTTGATGATCGAGCCGCTCTTCTGTGCCGACTCGGTTTCGTCCGCTTGCTGCGCGTGCACCGGCACGATGGCACCGAGTGCCAGAACAAGAGCCGCGATCGTGCCGATCGCCAACAATCCCTTTCGCATTTCACCTTCCCCCGTTGGTCGTGAGCGAGTATTCATCGGTTGCCTCCCTAGAAAATCAATATGCGCGTTTGCTCGACGCGCCTGGGTGTGATTGCGTCGAGCAGCTGCGGCAAGAGCTCTTCGAGCGTCTCGACGTACATGTCGTCCGCCGGGATGTCGTCGTCGGCCGCAAATTCTCGGCTGCCTTGAAGGTCCCCTTCCCGGATTATTGATCCATCTTCGCCACGCAGCAGGACGAAGTGCAGCGTGACGTCGTACTTCACGATGTTGCGGAAGCGCGTCACCTCGGTGATCTCACCGTTGGGCGCTCGGATGCGCTCCGAAACCAGTCGCGACTCGGCGTTGGTTTCGAGACCGATACGACCGGTGAAGATCAGATCAGCACCGCTTTCAGCGCCGATCTGCGCCCACATCTCCGCGTCTCGGAGGGGATCCGCAGCCATGGAGCTGATGCCGCCCGGCACGTTGACCGCCTGGAAGAAAGTGCGCTGCACGATCCGACGGCGGAAATAGGCGACGGCGCGCGGCCCGACCGGTACCGGCGCACCCGGCGTCGTGACGATGAACGGACCAACGAGGATGCGCTCGAAGTCGGCCAGATCGCGGCCTTCGGCCTCGGGGACCGAGATCGTCACCGGCATCGTCCGGTTGCGGCGCTCCTCCTGGTCGCGGAAAACACCGAACTCCGACTCGGGCACGCCCTCGACGACCTCGGAAATGCGCGCGTCTTGGAACCTGCTGAAGTTGTCCAGCACGTCGGTACGCGCCGCCCCGGTAGCGTGTTGCAAGGCCCACCGATAGTTCTCGTCGGCGTCTTCGTAGTCGCCATCACGTTCGAACAGCACGGCGAGGTTGTTGTACCCGCAGGCGATGGAGGAGTCGATCGCGATCGACTTCATCCAGCGGAACTCGGCCTCTTGCCACCGTCCGGCGTCAGCAGCGCGAACGCCACGCTCGCATTCGCCGTACGCCTTGTCGGTGTCCTGAGCCAGAGCCGTCGCCGGAACCAGCAGCGACATCGTGACCACGAATGTGGCGATGTCGGATCTTAACGGCATGAACAGTAATCCCTCGTTGGAAGCGATGTTATCGGGGACCCAAGCGGAAGGGATAAGGGGGACGAGTAGATTGTACCTACCTGCCGGTTTCAGTCGCAAGCGCCGCCAAGTCCGCGTGTGGGACCCACCACAGCGCTGTTCGGCCCGCCCGAAGGGGCACGGGCTCCGATGATGGCCGTCTCTTGAAGCGATGACACCTCCAGGAAACGCCCCGAAAAACGCGTCGCCGTACACAGTGAAGCGATTCTCCGACGGTTATCCGGAGCCATTGGACCGGATGAGCGACCCTCCCGAGGTGCTCTACGTCCGTGGCGAGATTTCGGACGCCCCGCGTATCGCCGTCGTCGGTTCGCGCGATTGCTCGGCGTACGGCCGCCAGATTGCTTACCGTCTGGCGGCCGACATCGTCCGCGCCGGGTTCGTCGTCGTCTCCGGCCTGGCACGCGGGATCGACGCCGCCTCGCACGTCGGCGCGCTCGACGCTGGAGGCGAGACGATCGCCGTGCTGCCGTGCGGCATCGACTCCGTCTACCCATCGCGCCACGTCGACCTTGCGGCCCGCATCGTCGCCCACGGTGCCGTGGTCACGGAGTTCGAACCCGGGACCAGCGTCAGGCGCTGGAGCTTTCTCGAGCGCAACCGGATCATCGCCGGCCTGGCGGCAGCAACCGTCGTGGTCGAAGCAGCCCACAAGAGCGGTGCAAAAATCACTGCCAACTACGCCCTGCAGTACGATCGCGAGGTCATGGCGGTTCCGGGCCCGGTGGGTTCACGAACCAGCGCCGGCGCCAACTCCCTGCTCGCCGAGGGCGCCGGCGTATGCACCGGCATCGAGAGCCTCCTCGCGCAGCTACCGGTGACCTACTGCGAGGCAGCGGAGCGCCGCCTCAACTTGTCACGCAAAGGCACGGCGACCGTGGTGCACGGGCTCGACGACGGCGCCAGACCGGTGCTCGAAGCGATCCCCGAGACCGGATGCTGCAGCGTCGAACAGCTCGCCATGGCGACCTCGCTCCCGGTCGGCAAGCTGCTCGCGATGCTGACCGACATGGAGGTCCGCGGCTTGATACGCTCGGTCGGAAGCCAGCGTTATGAGCGGGTGTGAGGGGGGGGGGGCGACGGGACGCGGGTGCCAAGGGGGGCTTGTGCGACTTT
>JADFNY010000359.1 GCA_022563115.1 Acidobacteriota bacterium
GGGGCCGTCCGCTGCTCGCCGACGAGGAACTGTCGAGCAAGATCCTCGACGACCTGATTCGCATCTCCGCGCCGTTCGGAACCACGATCCGGGCAGAGGGTGGCGTCGGTGTCGTGCAGCTCCGCTAGAGCAACCGACCAGGGGAACCGGCCGCTCGATTGAGCTTTCAAGAAAAGTGTAGAGGTCGAGGTCCGCGCCGCGCCAGCCGAATCCGTGATGAAAGCGTAATTGCTGAGCTCCCGAGCCCACGGAAACCCTTCGTCTGAAGCGCGGCCCGCCGGCTGCCGGATAGACTCGATGGCAATGATCGATACGCAACATCTGAGCGACTGGGGCTGGAGCCCCGATCGAGACGACGAGTTTCGCCAACAGGCCTCCGCCGACCAGGCACCGGCACGGGTGTTCGCCCAGCATCGGGGTGAGTATCGGCTCATCGTTCCCTGGGGAGAGGCGACCGGTGTGGCGCCGGGCCGGATGCTCTACGCGGCTTCGGGTCGGCGGGAATTGCCCGCGGTGGGCGACTGGGTCGTGATCGAGCCGGCACTCGACGGGCCGGCGACGGTGGTGGGGATCCTGCCGCGCCGCACCTGTTTCGTGCGCCGGCGGGCCGGCAAGGAGAGCGGCGAGCAGGTGATCGCGGCCAACGTCGACGTCGCCTTCATCGTGACCTCGCTGAACCAGGAGCTGAGTCCGCGTCGCATCGAGCGTTATCTGGTCGCGGTCAGAGAAAGCGGCGCCGCGCCGGTGGTGGTGCTCACCAAGTCCGATCTTTGCGCCGACGTCGATGCGGCGGTCGAGGGCATCCGCGAGAGCGTTTCCGGGGCGCCGATCGAGGTGGTCAGCAGCGTGTCGGGCGACGGGCTCGAGGCGTTGCGCGAACGGCTCGAGCCGGGGCGGACCGTGGTCTTGGTCGGCTCATCGGGGGTCGGCAAGTCGACGCTGATCAACGCTCTTGCCGGGTCCGACCTACTGGCCACGCAGGACATACGATCGGCCGACGGCAAGGGGCTCCACACCACTAGGCACCGGGAGATCTTTCGGCTACCCGACGGCGTGCTGTTGCTCGATACGCCTGGGGTGCGCGAATTCGGCTTGCTGGAGGCCGACGAGGGTCTTCAAGAAACCTTCGACGACGTTGGGGCGCTGGCCGGCAGCTGCCGTTTCCGCAACTGCACGCACACCGGCGAGCCCGGGTGCGCGGTGCGCGAGGCGATCGAGGCCGGGACCCTGTCCGCCGAGCGCTGGGCGAGCTACGAGAAACTCCAGAAGGAAACACACTACGAGGTACGCCGGCGTGATGCCGGCGCCTCCCATGCCGAGAAAAAGAAGCGGAAGCAGATCCACAAGGATCTTCGCAAGCGGTCGAAGAAGGGGTCGGCGTCCTGACCTCAGACCGGTAGCTCGTCGCCGATCTTCTCCGCCGATCGCAACGACATCGCCGAGTAGGTCAGCGTCCCGTTGGCGCAGCCGCCGGTCACGGCGGTAGGCGCACCGACGACGAACAGGTTCTCGTGGTCGTGGGTGCGGCCCCAGGCGTCGACAACGCTGGTGGTGGGATCGTTGCCGGCGCGACAGCCGCCTCCCGGGTGGTCGTGGATGTTGGAATCGTTCATCGAGAGGATCGAGCCCCCGCCTGCGGTGATGATGTGGGTGAGGGTATTGCGGATGGTTTCGATCGTGTGCTCGCGCAGCGCGATGGACTCCTCGGCGTCGCGAAAGGTGATGCGGGGCATGGGATCGCCCCAGTCGTTGGCCAGGTCGGGATTCAGGACCAGCTCGCTGTTTCGCGCCGGAAGCACATCGTAGTAGGCGCGGAGGCGCGCGGCGCCGGTTCGGGTGCGGCTGCGCCAATCGTTCATGACGGCGTCGCCCCACAGGGTGTCGCCGTTGTCGTTGCGCAAGCGCGGCTGGCGGCCGGTGGTCGCTTCCCAGATGCGGAGGTCGTGGCGGACGTAGCGGTCGAGTGGGCCCGGCCGCTGGAAGCGTTTCGACAGCAGGCTGTGCTGCTGATACATGCCCGGGTAGAGCTTCTCGGGCACCTCGGCGAAGGCGGACACCGACGAGTGGCCGGTCATGTATTTGCCGACGAGGCCGGAGCGGTTGGCGAGGCCGTCGGGAAAGCGGCTGCTCGCCGACAGCAGCAGTAGGTGGGGGCTCCACGCGAAGCCGGAGGCGAGAACGAACATCGGGGCGCGCAACTGGAGCGTTTCCTCGGGGGTGTCGCGGTTGACGGCCACCGCGTGATCGATGCGATCAGAGCCGTGCTCGAGAACCAGCCGGCGCACGAGTGTGCGCTCGAGTAACTCGATGCGGCCCGCCTCGAGCAGCGCTTGAAAGCTGAAGTCCGGTGAGTACTTGGCTCCCGTCGGGCAGATGCTGCACGTATCGCACCGCGTGCAAACGTTTCTTCCTTTGTAGGGCACCGAGGTTTTGGCGACGGGGTTGGCCCAGAACGGGATCCCCGACCTCTCGGCCCACTCCTTGAGCCTCTCGAGCGTGTAGGAAAGCGGGATCGGCGGCATGGGGTAGGGCCGCGAACGCAGGTCGAGGTCGTCGGGGCCTTGCTCGCCGGCGATACCGATGCGCTCCTCGGCTTCCTGGTAGAAGGGCTCGATGTCGTCGTAATCGAACGGCCAGTCGTCGCCGATCCCGTACATCGAGGCGAGCCGAAAATCTTCCGGTGTAAAGCGCGGTGTCGTGCCGCCCCAGTGCAGCGCCTGGCCGCCGACCGCCATCGAGCGCGACTGCAGACCGTGGCCAGTTTGCCCGGGTACGTGATCCTCCGGCCAGGGGTTTTCTCCGTAGGCGATGTGCCGCCGGCGATGGGCGAAGCGCTCGTCCAGGTTGAAGATCTTGTTGCCGGCCTCGACCACGACGATGCTGGCCGACGTGGTCTCGGCGAGCTTCTCGGCGACCATCGCGGCGGAGATGCCGCCGCCGATGATGATGACGTCGCTCTCCACGGTTCTCTGGAAGCGGGGCAAGTGAGAGGAGCCGGCCATGATCACGTGTCCTCGCCGCGGGGCCCGCTCGGCAACGGCTGCGGCTGGCGCCCGAGCGTTGCCAGCCCGCGGCACTTGAAGCGGCCGATCGACGCCCGGTAGCAGAGGTCGGTGGCCTCGGAGCTGGCGTAGAAATAGGCCATCAGGCCCACCGCCACGTGTCGAGCCTGGCCGGGGCTCGGCAAACGCCCGAGCTCGTCTGGCCCGAGCTGCCCTTGAATCAGGGCGCGCCGCTCTTCGATGGAAAGCTCGGCGAACGCCGACTGGTAGCGCTTGGCCGCCTCGAGCTCCAACGCTTCGACCTGCGCCGCCCAGCGGGGCCCGGGATGGGGCGGGCCGTAGCGGATGTTGGCGAGGCCGCGGTTGAGGTAGCCGTGCGGCATCTCGGCCACCGGCTCGAAGTCGTCGATCCACGCCTCGAAGTCGGTCACGATCTGGTCGATGTCGTCGGGCTCGAGGTCGCTCGTCGGTAGCACCGCGGCGGCGACGGCACGCAGGGTCTCGGCGGGTGGGGTCTCTCCAGGTCGAATCGGGGCCTGGCTCGCTGCGGCCTTGGTACCGGAGATCCCCAGCGCGGCGGCCGCGGCGGCCGACTTCTTGATGAAATCTCGACGATCGGTGTCGGTCATGGCGGTCATCAGAACCCGAGCGGAGAAGGCCTGTCAAGAAAGAGCGACCCTTACCGCGGCCTGCTAGGGTTGCGCTCATCAACCGAGAGGACGCCATCATGAGACGAGCTCGCAAAAGAGGACTCCGCAACCTCACGCTGATCGCCGGAGGGCTCGCCTTCGCCGCCGCCTGCGCCGCACCGCCTGCGCAACCATCGGCGGCCAACGCCGGTCTCGGCGATCTGGCCGCCGACGTGCGCGAGCTCATCACCCCGGCGGGGCTGGAGGTGCAAGCGGCCGCCATCGTCGAGCACGAGCGGCCGTCGGGAAGTCCGGGCGAGTTCGCCGCCATCGACCACATCGTCGAGACGCTCACGAGCGCCGGCGTGCCGGTCG
>JADFNY010000360.1 GCA_022563115.1 Acidobacteriota bacterium
CGTTATCTTTGTGGTCGTTCCCCTAAGGGTGGTGCGCCGATAGACGTTGTAGCCGACAACGTCTATCGCCGGGGTCCCGTCCTCATTGAGGGTGGTGGCCTCCCATACAAGGGTGAAGGCCTTGCCCGTGGGGTCCAGGAACCCTTTAAGACCCAGGGGCTCCTGCGGCGTGACATTGTCCATTTCCTTAAGGGTGGCGGTACTGACCCTGGGTGAGGCCGTCGTCGGCGCGGTGGCGCTGCTGCGGGGCAGGCTGGGCCTGGTGACGGGTGCCGACGCGTTTCAGCTATTGATGCCGCGTCTCGTCGATCTTCCGCCCACCGGGGCAGACAACACGAGCGGAAACGGCCGCGTGTCGCTGATACCGCCGTCTTAGCAGTTCGGTGTAAATTCCGATGGGCTAGGCTTCCGCGGATTGGAAGCTCTCGACCCCCTCGGTTTCGTCGCTGAAGTGCTCGAACACGCTGATCAGCTGCGTGAACTGGAGCAAGTCGCGGATCTTCGAGGTTAGGTTGAGGAGCTTGAGATCGGCCTCACGGTTGGAAGCCGTGGTGTAGCTGGCGACGAGCTCGCCGACGCCGGCGCTGTCCATGTAGGACACCTTGTCGAGGTTGAGAAGGATGTTCTTCTCGCCGCGATCCAGCAAGTCGCGGATGATCGACCGCAGCTGCACGTCTCCGGATCCGAGCGTGAGCTTGCCCTTCAAATCAACGATAACGACGTCTTCGACCCGACGCTCTACCCACTTCATCGACTGACCTCCAGAGAAAGTACTCTTTCGTGCGGCGCGGACTCGCGCTGCGAACCCATAGGCTATCGTAGCGAGCCATAACGTATCATCGGGCCGGAACCGCCGCAAATGAATGAAAAGCCGCGAATTCTCGTGTGGCACGTCCAGGGTGACGCCTATCGCGACGCACTTCGGGAACGACTGCCCGACGCCCCGATCGAGGCGATCAACGCGGCGCGGCATGAGAACGGCGGGGCGGTGCTGAGCGGCCCCGATTCTGGACCAGCGGTGGGCGACGACGCTTCCGCGACGGCCGACGCGATGAGCTCGGCGGAGGTCCTGCTGGCGTGGAAACTCCCGCCGGGAGCCCTCGCGCCGATGTCGGCGCTTCGTTGGGTGCAGGTCACCGGCGCCGGCGTCGACCATTTTCTCGAGAGCTCGGAGCTTCCCGCCGCGGTCACCGTGACGCGCTCTCTCGGCCGCTTCGGCATCCAGGTCTCGGAGTACGTCGTCGGCTACCTACTGCACCATCTCATCGGCATCGGCGCCTACCGCGACCAGCAGCGGCGTCACGACTGGACCCGCGGCGAGCGCCCGCTGCTGGCGGATCGCACGGTCGGGATCGTCGGCCTCGGCTCGCTGGGCCTGCCGACGGCGAGAGCGCTGGTGGCGCTCGGCGCCCGCGTCCTCGGCGTCCGCCGCTCCGGGCTCGCGCTCGACGGCATCGACGAGGTCTTTTCGGCCGCCAACTGGCGAGACATGCTACCGGCATGCAACGCGCTGGTGATCGCCGCGCCCAAGACCGCCGACACGGTGGGAATGATCGACCGCGAGGCGCTCGCCGCCTTGCCCGCGGGGGCGGTGCTCATCAACGTCTCGCGCGGCGACCTGGTCGACGAAGACGCCTTGCTCGCGGCGCTCGAGAGCGGCCACCTGGGCGCCGCCGTGCTCGACGTGTTCGCTACCGAGCCGCTCCCCGAAGACCATCCGTTGTGGGATCAGCCCCGCGCCTTGATCACGCCCCACATCGCCGCGCCCAGCGAGGTCGAGGTCATCGCCGACGAGTTCGCGGAGAACTACCGGCGGTACGTAGCGGGGCGCGAGCTCATCAACGTCGTCGACCCGGAGCGCGGTTATTAGGACAAGGTGCGCTCCGACAGCGGCGCCGGTCGCCGTTCAGCCCCCAACCAACTCGGCAATCGTCGCAACGGCGTGATCGATCTCCTCGTCGCTGTTGTAAAAATGCGGCGACAGGCGGATCCCGGCGCCGGGCCGGAAGTCGATCAGGATGTCGCGCCCAAGAAGCTCGCTGCTGACTTTTTCGCAGTCGAGAACCATGATCGAGACGGTACCGCCGCGTAGCGCGTCATCGCGCGGGGTGTTCACCGTCCAGCCATGGGCGTCGGCGGCGTCGATCAGGCGCCGTGTCTGCCGGATCGAGTTGGCGCGGATCGCCTCGACGCCGGCCTCGTTGATGATCTCGAGACCGGGGCAACAGGCGCGTAGCGCCGGGATCGCCGGGGTGCCGTTCATGAAGCGCCAGGCGCCCGAGTTCCGATCGATCGGGCTCGGGTCGAAGGCGAACGGGTTGGTGTGCGACATCCAGCCGGTGAGGGCCGGCTCGAGGGTGTCGGCAAGCTCGGGCTTCACGTACAAGTACGCAACCCCCGGCCCGCCGCACAGCCACTTCAGCGTGCCGCCGACGGCGAAGTCGACGTCCCAACCGGTCACGTCGAGGGGCACCGCCCCGGCCGACTGGTAGACGTCGAGCACGACCTTCGCCCCAACCTCGTGGGCACGCCGCACGACCGCTTCGACGTCCTGGATGAAGGCGCTCTTGAAGATGACATGGGAGATCGGCACCAGGGCGGTGCGCTCGTCGATGGCGTCCAGCAGATCCTCGAGCGGCACGTGCACGCCGTCGGGCGAGTCCACCAGGTGGAGCTTGGCGCCACGCCGCTCTTGCTGCCGGTACAAATAAATGATCGACGGGAAGTTGAGGGCCGAGCAGACGATCCGGTTGCGCTCGCCCGAGAAGTCGAAGCACGAGGCCACGACCGCCGATGCCAGCGTGACGTTGACGTGGGTCGAGACGCTGCCCGGCGGCGCCCCGAGCAACGGCGCGATCCGATCACCGACCTCGACCGGTAGCGTGAACCAGCCGCGGGTTTCCCAGGAGCGCACTCCCTCGGTGCCCCAGTCGTCCGCGTACGTCCCCAGGGCTTCGCGCACACCGCCCGGCATCGCCCCCAACGAATTGGAGATCAGATAGGTCGTGCGCGACAGGATCGGAAACTGCTCGCGCCAGGCGAGAAGATCGTTGCTCATCGTCACGCTAAACTACACGCTCGTCCGGCAGGTGCCAATCTTCCGGAAACAGCGACAGGGGGCGCCTTCGACGCCATCGAGAGCGCTGATTTCGACGTCGAGAAACCAAATTGAGCGACCCTGCGAACGCCTCAAAGGTAACCATCGGCCAGAGCGCCGATCCCGACGACGCCTTCATGGCCTGGGGGCTGGCGAGCGGCGCGGTCGACCTCGAGGGCATCGAGGTCGAATGCATCTTCGACGACATCCAGACGCTCAACGAGTGGGCCCTGGAGGCGCGGCTCGATCTGACCGCGTTGTCGGCCGGGACCTATCCGGCGGTCGCATCGGAGTACCGGCTGCTGCGTGCCGGCGCCAGTTTCGGCGAGAACTACGGACCGCTCGTCGTCGGCCGGGAAGCGACCGAAAACCCGGGGCCCGTCGCCGTAGCCGGCATGCGCGTCGCCGTCCCCGGCCTGTTGACCACCGCCTACCTGCTGCTGCGAACCTACGCCGGCGACAGCTTTGAAGCGGTGCCGATGCGCTTCGATTCGATCATTGACGCCGTGTCAGAGGGCTCGGTAGACGCCGGCTTGATCATCCACGAGGGGCAGCTCACCTACCACGACCACGGCTTGCACGCGCTCTTCGAGCCCGCCCGCGCCTGGCACGAGGAGCACAGCCTACCGGTGCCGTTGGGCGTCGTGGCGGTAAGGCGCTCGCTCGGCGACGAGCTGTGCGGCAAGCTCGCCGCCGCGTTCGGGGCCAGCATCGAGGCGGCCCGAGCCCACCCGGAGGCCGCTCTCGCCTTCGCCGCAACCCACGGCCGCGGGCTCGATGCACAGACCTTGAGAACCTTCGTCGATCAATATGTCGACGACATCACCACCGACATGGGTCGCGAGGGCATCCAAGCGTTGAAGAAGCTCTACGAGGGCGCCGCCGAGGCG
>JADFNY010000361.1 GCA_022563115.1 Acidobacteriota bacterium
CTTCGTCCCGTCGTCGACCATCGTTTTGACGAAGGGTCTTTGCTGATCGAAATGACGGTGCCCACGGCTCTAGCCTCCGATTGGATGGCGCACCTAACGGCTGAGGCAGGGAAGCGAGGCTGGAGTTCGAGCAGCATCGCACAAGTCGATGCCGATGAGAACAGCGGATCAGTTTCCGTGAACGCCACTACCGGACCGTCGCCAACTGCCCTTCACATTGTGTGGGAGAAACCCCGGGAGGGCGATCTTCGTGTGAGGGCGCGACCGGGCGGTACTCCGCGAATGTCGGATGACCTAGCGCGTTCATTCATGGACGCGGTAAGCGAGCGGGTGACGAACAAGCCAACAGACCGCCGGCATCGTTGGGACTTGATCACCTATGGAGGTCTCCCGTGGCGCGGTGAACTCTGGCTCGGCGACGACGTTCGACTAGGGCCACCTGCGCGATTTCCGGATGCCCTCATCGGCCCACAGGTAGTCATTGTTGACGCCATGGTTGAGGGCATTGGTGCCTCCGGTGTTGCCGACAATTTCCGAAGACTCGTGCGCGAGCTGCAGGTTTTTCTCGCAGTTGCATTGGGTCGACGAACAACTCTCGTGCGACCCGAGTCCGGATGGGTGGCAGACTTCGACGAAAGCAACCACCCGGTCGAATGTACTTTGCGCTCGGTGGGTTACTGGGAGGTTGGCTCACCCCGCATCTTCCCGGACGAGGAAAGCTCGCCGCCGATGCCACGAGAGACAGTTTCTCGTCCGGGGATCGGTCGAATCGGGATTTCGAAGGACCGGAAGGAAGCGTGGGTGCCGGACGACATCGAAGACCTGTGGCGTTCGTTTAAGGATCTTCATCCCGACAAGCTCGAAGTTCTCCTCCGTGCCGGCAACGCTTACCTGAACGCTGATCGGATGTGGCCTGAAGAACCGACTGCCTACGCGCTCTTCCACGTTGTCGCTTGCGAGGCGCTGAAGCCCACAGGACGCCAATATGACCGTCTGAACGTCTACGATGTGGTCGCCAGTCTTGTTGGCGAGCCAGAAGCTCGGAAACTAAAAGACCTCCCTGTCGGACCGCAGAAGGTCCGTAGCAAGTACGTGCATCGTGGGGTGCTGGCGGCAGGCGAGCTACGGTCGTCGTTTCTCCTCGACGACGTATTCGCGGACCCGTCCTTCGATGAGATGCTGCGCGAGCTGTCCTCGACCTGTCGTACATGCCTCGTCGAGTGGCTTCGGTGCGGCGGTGAATACACCGTCGTTTCGCTACCACGCGCTGGCGGCAAGGATGGCTTGCTCACCAGACTGCGGCGTGCCCTGGTCCGTTATCTGCCTTGGACAGCGGCGCGATGACAGTCAAGTTCGAGTCTCCCACGGGCCACTCTTTAGGAGCGCCGCGTCGCTGCAGGAACCGTTGCGACGCGAAGACGAGCGGGGAACCGTGGTGGAACCGTGGAGCGTCCCGACTTGATTGCTGCCCTCCGTCGATCGCCGCAAACCCTTGCAGACAAAGGAAAAAATTGGTGGAGCTGAGGGGTCTCGAACCCCTGACCTCGTGACTGCCAGTCATCCCCCTCCGAGTACGAGTAGGAGTTCGGTCCCGGGCTCGAACAAATCGAGCCATCAGCGGAGGCCCATGAGTGCTTCTCCACCGTCACGGTGCCGTTGCCATCGAGCTCAAGATGCCCATTTCTCAACCCCTGAGAGCGACTCCGGAAGGCCCCGCCGTGGCCGGTTCTGCGGGTCGAAGGTGGGGAAAAAATGGGGAATCCTCCTTCTTGTTCCTTGGCCAGCGTGACGTCTTTACCCGGTAAGTCATTGAATTCACAGGATTTAAAGCAGTGGGCGCGGCAGGAATCGAACCTGCGACTTCCACCGTGTGAAGATGGCACTCTAGCCGCTGAGTTACGCGCCCACCAAAGGCGGGATGGGTGCCGTCACACGGCAACCTCAGCAGTGGGTGCCATGATACCGAGTGGGGCGCAGGACAGCCAACCTAGCAGGGTGCTGAAGAACTCCCGGGGGGTACCGTTACGCTGCCCGTAACCCTTTGGGCGCATGGGGGTTGTGGGGCATATGCCGCGTCTCTCGTCGGCGACGATGCATCACGCATCGCCTTCCTCCTCGTTCCTTGCCTCTGCCCCACAAAACCCATGCGCGGTACCCCCGGGAGTTCTTCAGCACCCTTGCTAGCCCTGGCCCCTCGCGATCGCTGCCCGGTGTTGGCATCAAGGGATCGAGTGTTCTAGAATATCCCTAAAGTTATAGAAACTACCTAAATTCGAGAAGATCATGGCTCTCAGCATCAAGAACCCGGAGGCGGATCGGCTGGCTCGGGAGCTCGCCGAGCTTACCGGCGAGGGCCTCACCGAGGCCGTCATCAAGGCGCTCGAGGAGCGGCTCCGGCGCGAGCGCGGCACTGTCTACCCCGTGCCGTTGCGCGAACAACTGGCGGTGATTCGCGAGCGCTGCTCGAGCTTGCCGGTGTTGGACAAGCGCCGCGAAGACGAAATCATCGAGTACGACGACCGGGGCGCGCCGCGCTGATGGTCATCGACACCAGCGCGGTGCTGGCGATCCTGCAGAACGAAGCCGGCGCGCCATCCGTCGAAGCGGCGATCGAGAAGGACCCCATACGCCTCATGTCGGCGCCCTCGGTGCTCGAGGCCGCGATCGTTGTCGAGGCGCGCTACGGTGATGCCGGTGGCCGTGAGCTCGACTTGCTGCTGCACAAGGCCGGCATCGAGGTCGTTGTTTTCGATGCCGAACAAATGGAGCTCGCCCGGCATGCCTACCGCCGCTTCGGCAAGGGCCATCACGCGGCGGGGCTCAACTTCGGTGATTGTTTCGCCTATGCGTTGTCCCGGCGCAGTGGCGAGCCCCTGCTGTACGTGGGTGAGGACTTCGGCCAGACCGACATCGCCACGGTCACCGTTTAGCGGCCGGCTTCTGCGGCGAAGCGCTCGTAGATTGCCCGCGCCTCGTCGAACTGGGCGAAGACGTGATCCCTCTCCGCCTGGGAGCGCCAGCCTGGCCAGGCTTCGGCCATCTCGCGGAGCTGGTCGATCCAGCGTATCGAGTATTCGGCGCTCTCGCGGCTGCGCGGCGGCCGGCCGCCGACGCTGATCCACACCGGATTGGTGAACGCCTGGGCGTAGCCGGCGTCGAGCGGGAAGCGGTCGGCGCTCTCGCCGCGGGCTCGCAGGTGCAGCCAACCGCTCTCGCTGACCTCGAGGGTCTCGCTGAATGCGAGCGGGCCCGCGCCGCCGGTCTGTGCGACGGGCGCGCCGTTGAACACGAGCTCGGCGTCGGCGAGCGGGGTGATCGAGCGAACGCGAGCCTGGATCTCTATGGTGCCGCCACCCTCGGGCAGCTCCACCGTTTCACCGGGCATCATGCCGTTGACCGTCAGCTCGAGCAGCGGGCCGGTGGAAACGAAGGCGCGCCCGGCGCGCAGCCCTTCGAACCAGGCGTCCATGTCGAGACCGCGGTCGCCGGTGTGCACGTAGGTGCGCACCGAGCCGACGAGCTTGCTGCGCTGCAGGTTGCTGATCGAATCCTCGCCGCCGACCGCGGTCACCCGCAGCCCGTTGCTCCACACCGCGTAGAGGGGGTAGAAGCCAGCCGTCCCGGCCCCCGACCACTCGACCGCATCGGTGGTGCCCAAGGCGGCGTCGACCATGAAGCCCTTGGCGCCGCCGAGATTGCCCTCCAGTGGGTCAGTGGAGCCGCCGAAGGCGTGCACGTAGCCGACCGTGGCTCCCTGCTCCTTGGCCTTGCGGAACATGTCGGTGTTGCTTGGGTAGAGGCTCTCGATCGCGGTGCCCTCGTAGCCGGTGGTGAACGGCGAGATCAGGTGGTCACGGAGGCCGAACATGAAGACGTGGCCGTAAAACGGCGGCCGGTACTCTTGCCCGACCACCAGAATCCGGTCCGGCTGCGACAGCGGATGGGGGCCGCCGCCGGGCACGAAGAACTGGTAATCGAGA
>JADFNY010000041.1 GCA_022563115.1 Acidobacteriota bacterium
TCCCCACGGAATTTGATCGGAGCGGATCCGTCCACGCGATGATCCATCACGGCGTGCTGCCTCGACGTCGACGGGATCGATACGGTTCATCGGTCGCAGGACCGCCGAGGGCGCTTGCGTCATCAGGTCGTGCGGGTTCATGAACAGGGCGGGGGAGCGACCGCGCAGGACAAGTCGGCCGCTGCGCTCCTCGACGTCGACCGTGGCCTCGGCGGTGATCAGGATCAAGAACTTGTTGAACTCGACCCGGCCCAGCGAGTTGATGCCGTTGTCGACCACGCCGAGCTTGATCACGGGGTCGAAAAACGGTGTCGCCGCCCAGGCAACGTACGCCGAGTAGGGGCCGAAAGAGCCCGGCGCCGGTAGGCCCGCGATGTGCGCGGTCAGCTCATAGATGTGGTTGCCTGCCGGCGTGACGGCGACGCCGAACGGCGATGGCACGCGGCCGAGATCGACGGAGCCGGTAGCGCCGGCGGCCTCGGGAATGGCGTGCAGATCGAGGCAGTAGAGGTCACTCGCACCGCGTTCGGCGCAGGGGCCGCGCGGAGCTATCCGGCGTTGTCCGGCCTGCTGCTGCGCCGCAGGCGCCGCCGCGGCGCTGATCACGAAGCAACCGGCGACCAGCAACGTGATGGCGATCCTCATGCGACCTGGCAGGCCGTGGTGAAAGCGCAACGATGCGTCACGCATCGGCTTCCTCCTCGTTCCTTGCCTCAGCCCCACAAGATCCATGCGCGGTACCCCCGGGAGTTTCTCAGCACCCTGCTACAGGCGCTGCGCGCCCGGTTTGCCGTTCTCGATCACGAACGAGGCCCGCGTCGAGATCGGGGAATCCGGCTGGCTGACGTAGTCGACGATCCGATAGTCGGCCTTCAACTGGTCGGGGGTCAGCTCGCAGGTGACGTAGCCCCGCTGGTTGTTGAAGAACTTCACGAACGGATTCTCCGCCAGTATTCCGGCGGTGGTGTCGCGGGTGTCGGAGCCGTCGCCGCCGGAGCTGATCGAGGTCCCCACGAGCTCGGTGGCGACGTTCGCCGAATCCGGATCGGCGAAATCCGCCTTGATGTCGTTGACCCAATTCGAGTGGATGTCGCCGGTGAGAATCACCGGGTTGCTGGGTCGGCTCGTCGCCAGGAAGTCGACAAGGCGGTTGCGGGCGGCGTCGTAGCCGCTCCACTGGTCCATGCTGATGCGTACCTCGTCGCCGGGGCGCCGGTCCACCGGGGCGAGCATCACCTGCTGGGGGATGATGTTCCAACCGGCGCTCGAGGTGCCGAGACCGTTGAACAACCAGCTTTCCTGTTCGGCCCCCATGAGGGTGGCGGCTTCGTCGAAGACCGCCGGGCAGGGCGGGCCGCTCTCGTCGTTGCAAGGCTGGTTGGTGCGGTACTGGCGAGTGTCGAGGACGTAGAACCCGGCGAGCTGTCCGTACGACAGGCTGCGGTACAGCCGCATGTCGGGCCCCCGGGGCAGCGAGGTTCGTCGCAGCGGCATGTGCTCGTAGTAGGCCTGGTACGCATGGGCGCGACGGCGCAGGAACGCCTCCACCGGGTCGTCCTGTTCCGAGACTTCATCGGCGTAGTTGTTGTCGACCTCGTGGTCGTCCGTGGTGACGACGAACGGTGCCGCGACGTGAATCGCCTGGAAGTCGGGATCGGACTTGTACAGCGCGTAGCGGTTTCGATAGTCGTCGAGCGTCTCGATCTCGCCGTAGGTGTGCATGCGGACGCGGTCCTCGCGCCCCGCGTACTCGTAGATGTAGTCACCGAGATGGAAGACGACGTCGAGGTCTTCCTCGACCATGTGCCGAAACGCGGTGAAGTAGCCCTGCTCGTAGTGGTTGCACGAGCAGAACCCGAAGCGCAGGCGATCGTTGGCGGCCCCAGGTGCTGGTGCCGTTCGGGTACGCCCGACCTGGCTGTACTCGCCGCCGGAACGGAACTGATAGAAATACCAGCGATCCGGCTCCAACCCCTGGGCTTCCACGTGCACGGAGTGCCCCAGCTCGGGTGCTGCGATCTCGGTGCCACGGCGGACGGTGCGGCCCATGGACTCGTCTTCGGCGATCGACCACTCTACCTCCAGCGGTGCCGCGGGCATCCCGCCGCCGCGCAGCGGGTCGGGGGCGAGGCGGGTCCAGAGCACGACGCCATCGGCCGTCGGGTCACCCGAGGCGACGCCCAAGGTGAAGGGATAGGACGCAAAGCGCGGCGCCGCCAAGCGGCCGATGGCGCGCGGGTACGGCAGGTCGAAGGCTGAAATGGCCCACGCGGAGGCCGATCCGATCAAGAGTTCCCGTCGGTTGAACATGTTGCGTGCCTCTCGTACGTAGGGCCCGTCCCCGGTGGCGGAAGTCTCTATTACCCCGTGCCGCCGAGCAAGGCGGTGGTGATGCCCGCGTAGCCTCGACGGGCGCGGACGAGCTGGTCGATCTCGATGAACTCGTCGACCACGTGGGCGTGCTGCTCGGTCGACGGTCCGAAGCCGATTGTCGGGACGCCGGCGACCCCGGCGCTGTAGGCACCGTTGGTGCAAAACTGATAGCTGCTCAGGCCGGGATCGAGGCCGGCGCCGCGCAGGCCCCGAAGCCCCTCCTGAACCAGGTGATGGTCCTCGCCGAGCTCCCAGGGGGGGAACCACTTGGGCTCCACCCAACGCACGCCCGTATAGGTTCCATAGTCGGTCGCGGCCAGTTGGACCACGGTGTCGGGGGCCTCGGCCCGAGCGCAGGCCTCGAGCAGCGTGGCCTCGATCGCGTCGCGTTCTTCTCCCGGCAACAGCCGGCGCTCGTAGGTCGCGCGACAGCCGCTGGGGACCACCGAGTGGGCCGGATACGGAACCGAGATGATGTCGGTCAAGCACATGACGCCGCGGCCGACGAACTCGTGCTCGGGCATTGCGATCTTCTCGATCTCGCCGATGACCGCCGCCATGAGATGCACGGCGTTGATCCCGGCACCGGGATCCGAGGCGTGCGCCGGCTTGCCCACGGTTTCGATGGTGAACTCGGCCCGTCCGCGCCCGGCGCGAACGAGGTTGAGGTCGGAGGCCTCTCCGATGACCACGAAGTCGGGCTGGTGGCGCTCCATGACGGCGCGCAGGGCGGCGCCCTCGACGCTTTCCTCACCGACCGATGCCGAGACGATGACGGAGCCCGCCAGATTGGCGCGCTCGAGCCCGGCGGCGGCGTAGACCATCGCCGCGAGGGCGCCTTTCATGTCGGAGCTGCCGCGCCCCCAGATGCTTCCGTCGGCAACTTCGCCAACGAACGGCTCGTGGGTCCAAGCATCGGCGGGAACTACGTCGACGGTGTCCATGTGGGCGTCGAAGAGGATCGTTTGGCCGTCGTGAAGGCCGCGCACGATCCCCACCACGTTGCCGGTGCCGTCGATCTCAACGTGGTCGAAGAGCAGCAGCCGCATCTCTCGGGAGACTTGCTCGGCGACGTTGCGTTCGTCGCCCAGGACGCTTTCCAGGCGAACGAGCGCGCAGGTGAAATCGATGAGGGCCTGGTCGTTGTTGGCTACGTCTGCTGGCACCGCGTCCCTCCCTCGCGTCGATGGGTGAGTCTACCAGGGTGCTGAAGAACTCCCGGGGTACCGCGCATTGGTCTTGTGGGGCAGAGGCAAGGAACGTCCGGGTGTCGACCTGCTGTCAGCGCCATCCGAGAGGGAGGGTATTCCGATGCCGCGCACCGCTTGTTACCCTCTTGTGCCGATAGCCGGTACGCGGGTCTGCTACCGGTCGAACCCTTCGATCTCGAAGGGTGATGGTGATTCGACGGTGGACGACGAGAGATGACTGCGCTCATGAAACGTCAGAGGCGGGGCCGGCGGGCGGTCGCCGCGATCGCGATCGCTGTTGTCGGTGTCTTCGCGCTTGTCGTCGATGTCGAGGCACAGAGCCTGCGGGGCAGCGGCGCTTCGCTCGATCGCCAAAACCGGCAGGCGGTGCAGCACGATTTCAGCTACCTGCGCGACGCCAACCAGGTGCAGCGGTTCGTCGACGCCGGCCTTCTTGTTCCGGTATACGACGGGGCGGACTACTGGCTGAAGGCGGTCTCGTTTCCGGTGGCGCGCCCGGCGGTCAAGCTCCTTATCCAGCGTCTCGGAAGCCAGTACCGGGCGGCGTGCGGCAAGCGCCTCGTGGTCACCAGCTTGACGCGGCCGCTCGCCGACCAGCCGCGCAACGCATCGCGCCGCTCGGTACACCCGACCGGGATGGCCCTCGACCTGCGGCGCCCGCTTCCGGGACCCTGCCGCACCTGGCTCGAGGACACCCTGCTGTATCTCGAGGGGCAAGGTGTGCTCGAGGCGACGCGCGAGACCAGCCCGGCCCACTACCACATCGCTCTGTACCCGCAGCAGTATGTGGCCCATGTCTCGCGTTTGACCGGCTTGTCGACCGGCGCGATCACCGCCTCGATGGACACCGAAGCGACCTACACGGTCAAGCGCCAGGACACGCTGTGGCGCATCTCACGCCGCTACGACACCACACCCAAGGCAATCCAGCAGGCGAACGGGCTCCGTAGTACCGAGATCTACCCGGGCCAGCTCTTGAAGATCCCTTCCGGCCATCGCTGAGCGCCCACCTTCCATGGTCATCGTGGCCTCGCTGCGCAGGAGCAGGCACCGTCGAATGTTGTACTGCTGACTTGTTGTTTCTTCGCCGCCGCACCGGTAGATTTTCCCCCATCCCCACGACCTCGATGATCTCCAGGAGGCAGTACCCATGCGCACAAAGGCCGGTATCGTCGCGGCGCTGTTGATCGCCGCGATCGCCCAGGCCGGGCAGCCGCAGGTTGCCGCGGCCCAGTCCCGAGAAACGATTCCTCCTCAGTTTTTCGAAGCTCTGCAGTACCGGATGGTCGGGCCGTCCCGCGGCGGCCGGGTCACCGCGGTGGCCGGGCACCGGGCCGAGCCGTCGACGTTCTACATGGGTGCGACCGGCGGCGGCGTGTGGAAGACGACCGACTGGGGACAGACGTGGCGGCCGATCTCCGACGGCTACTTCGCCACCGGCTCGATCGGTGCGATCGGGGTGGCCCCGTCGAACCCGAGTGTGGTCTACGTTTCGACCGGCTCCGATGGCTTGCGCAGCAACGTGATCATCGGCAAAGGGGTCTACAAGTCGACGGACGCGGGGCGCACGTGGGAGCACCTCGGCCTCGAGGACACCGGCAACTCGGGGGCGGTCTTGATCCACCCGCAGAACCCGGACATCGCCTACGTCGCGGCAATCGGCAACCCGTTCGCTCCCAACCCGGAGCGCGGTGTGTATCGGACCATGGACGGTGGTGACTCGTGGGAGCAGGTGCTGTTCGTGTCCGACAAGACCGGCGCCGTCGATCTCGAGTTCGCCCCCGACAATCCCGACGAGATCTACGCCTCGATGTGGCTCGTCGAGCGCAAGCCGTGGACGATCATCTCGGGCGGCTACGAGGGCGGCGTCTATAAGTCGTCGGACGGCGGCGACACCTGGATCCACCTGCAGGACGGCCTACCGAACGGGTTGCGCGGTAAGTCAGACCTCGCGGTCTCCGCCGGCGATCCGGACCGGGTCTACGTGCTGATCGAAGCGCCAGGCGACGAGGGCGGTGTGTATCGCTCCGACGACCGCGGTGCCAGCTGGTACCAGGTCAGCGACTACCAGCCGATCCGCAACCGCCCCTTCTACTACAACAACCTGGTCGCCCACCCGACCAACCCCGACATCCTGTGGGGGATGGCCGAGGGCTACAGCCGCTCCGACGACGGCGGCCGCACCTGGGGTTCCGGCGGCCGCACGCCGCACGGCGACAACCACGACCCGTGGATCAATCCGGACGACCCGAACATCATGATCCAGAGCAACGACGGCGGTGCCAACGTCACCCGCGACGGCGGCCAGACCTGGTCGACGCAGAACAACCAGCCGACCGCCGAGCTCTACCAGGTCGACGTATCCGACGACTTTCCGTATCGGCTCTACGCCGGCCAGCAGGACAACTCGACGATCTCGGTGCCGAGCCGCCCGGATCGCTCCACCGCCGGCGGCGCCACCGGTCTGTGGGAGTCGCACGGTGGATGCGAGACCGGCCCGGTGGTGCCCAAGCCGGGCGACCCCGACATCGTGTACGCCAACTGCAAGGGTCGTTTCGGCGTCTTCAACCGCCGCACCGGCCAGGAGAAGCAGTACTACGTCGGCTTCTGGAACCTGTACGGCCGCAACCCCGCGGACCTGGCGTTCCGCTTCCAGCGTGTCGCCCCGATCCATGTCTCGCCGCACGACCCGAATCGTGTCTACCACGCGTCGCAGTACGTTCACGTCACCGAGGACGGGGGCGTCACGTGGGAGACGATCTCGCCCGACCTGACGGCGTTCACGCCGGAAACGCAGGTGCACTCGGGTGGCCCGATCACCGTCGATGCCACCGGCGAGGAGCACTTCTCGGTGATCTACGAGATCCAGGAGTCGCCCCACGAGCGCGGGGTCATCTGGGTGGGTTCGAACGACGGGCCGATTCACCTCACCCGCGACAACGGTGCCACCTGGACCGACGTGACCCCCGAAATAGGGCCGTACGGCCGCGTCCAGACGATCGAGGTCTCGCCGCACGATCCGGCCAAGGCGTACGCGTCGATTCTGCGCTACCAGGTCGGCGACTTCGCGCCCTACATCTTCAAGACCGAGGACTACGGCGCCACCTGGGTGGTGATTACCAACGGCATCCCCGACGACGAGCCGGTGCGCGTCGTGCGCGAGGATCCCGCTCGTGAAGGCCTCCTGTACGCCGGCACCGAGTTCGGCATGTGGATCTCCTTCGACGACGGAGCGAACTGGCAGTCGTTCCAGCTCAACCTGCCGCACACCCCGGTTTCCGACCTCAAGATCGTCGGCAACGACATGGCGATCTCGACGATGGGCCGTGGCTTCTGGATCATGACCAACCTGACGCCGTTGCACGAAGTGTCGGAGGCGATTGCCGGCTCTCCGGCCCACTTCTTCGAGGTCGCCGACGCGGTGCGGGTGCGTGGCGGCGGTCGTGGCGGCCGCGGTGGCGGCAACCCGGCGGCGCCGCAGTACGCGCCGGTGGGTGCCTACTTCGACTACTGGTTCGCCGAGCGTCCCGACGGCGAGGTCACGCTCGAGGTCTTCGACCCCGACGGCAATCTGGTGCGTGGCTTTTCGAGCCAGGCATCGGGCATCAGCTTCCAGGTTCCCGAGGAGCTCAGCATGCGCGAGTGGCGCCTCGAGCGAGTGGCTACTCCACGGCTGCCGTCGGATGCCGGCATGCACCGCTTCGTCTGGGATCTGCGTCACGCCGGTCCGTGGTCGGCGTCACGTGGTGGCGGTGGTGGCGGCGGTGGCGGCGGACGCAGCGGCGGCGGTGGCGGCGGCGGCGGACCGATGGTTCCGCCGGGCACCTACGAGGCACGTCTGACGGCCGGCGATTGGAGCGCCAGCCGGACGTTCGATGTGGTGATGGATCCCCGCGTCGCGGCGGAAGGCATGACCGCCGATGTCCTCGAACGCCAGGCCGCCTTTGCCCTCGATGTCCGCGACACACTCAGCAACGCGCGGCTCGCGGCCCACAAATTGACCGAGGCGCGCACCGAGCTGGAGGGCGCCGAGACCGACCAGGCGAGGGCGCTCGACGAAGCGCTCGAGATCATCGAAAAGGAGTTTGTCGACGAGCCCTATCGCTACTCGCCGATCATGTTTCTGGGCCAGATTCAGTACTTGTACGGCAACCTCGATCGTGCCGACCAAGAACCGGGAAGGGACGCGATTGGTCGGCACGACGAGCTCGCCGAGGTCCTCGACGGCCTGATCGCCGAGCTCGAGCGCCTACTGAGCACCATGAGGTAACAAGCGCACACGACCCGATTGCAGCCGAATTAGGCGCTGGTCCGAAAGGGCACCACTAGGGAGCGGCTAGCTCCGGCCGGTCGGCGAACAGCTCGAGCGCTTCCGGGTTGGCGAGGGCTCCCCTGTTCTTTACCGGCCGCCCGTGCACCACGTCGCGTACCGCCAGCTCGGTGATCTTGCCGCTCTTGGTGCGCGGGATGTCGGCAACTTGGAGAATCACGTCGGGGACGTGGCGGGGACTGGCTCCGGCGCGGATTTCCTCCTTGATGCGGGCGATGAGATCGTCGTCGAGGGCGACGCCTTCAGACAATCGGACGAAGAGCACGATGCGCACGTCGTTGTGCCACTCCTGGCCGATTACCAATCCTTCCTCGATCTGCGGGAGGCGCTCGACCGGCCGATAGATCTCGGCGGTACCGATGCGTACACCGCCGGGATTCAGCGTCGCGTCGGAGCGACCGTAGATGATCACGCCGTCGTGTTCGGTGATTTCGGCGAAGTCCCCGTGCCACCAGACCCCCGGGTATCGCTCGAAGTACGCTGCCCGGTAGCGTGTCCCTTGTGGATCGTTCCAAAAGCTCACCGGCATCGATGGGAACGGCTTGGTGCACACCAACTCGCCCTTCTCGCCTCCCAACGATCGCCCGTCGTCGTCAAAAACGTCGACCGCCATGCCGAGTCCGCGCGCCTGAATCTCACCGCGCCACACCGGGCCGATCGGATTACCGCCGACGAAGCAGCCGACGATGTCGGTGCCGCCGGAGATCGAGCTCAAACAAAGATCTCGTTTGATGTGCTCGTAGACAAAGTCGAATCCCTCGGGGGCGAGCGGTGATCCGGTGGAGGTCAGTGTTCGGAGGCTCGACAGATCGTGCGTCGATCGAACGTCGACCTCGAGGTTGTCGAGGGCATCAATGAACTTCGCCGAGGTACCGAACAGCGTCATGTCTTCGGCGTCGGCGAGGTCGAAGAGTACTTCGGGCGACGGGTGCACGGGGTTGCCGTCGTAGAGCAGCAAGGTGGCGCCCGAGGCGAGCCCCGACGCCAACCAGTTCCACATCATCCATCCGCAGGTCGTGAAGTAGAAGATCCGGTCGCCCGGCCGCACGTCGCACATCAGCTGGTGCTCGTAGATGTGCTTGAGCAACGTACCGCCGGCGCCGTGCACGATGCACTTCGGCTTCCCGGTCGTGCCCGACGAATACAGGATGTACAGCGGGTGATCGAAGGGCATCCGAGCGAACTCGATATCGCCGCCGGCATGCTCCGCATACAAGTCCTCGAGTGCCGAGATCGAAAGTACGCTCGCCCGGTCGGCGTCATCGCCACCACCGCGGGCTGCGTCGGCAAGCCCGCTGCGGAGGGCGGTGACGTCGGCGCGCTCGCCGCAATACCCGGCGACAATGACGTGCTTCACCGACGGCAGCTGCGACAGAAACCGTGCCACGCGGTCGAGCGAGTCGATCCACTTGCCCTTGAATCGGTATCCGTCGGCGCAGATCAGGACGGTCGGCTCGATCTGACCGAAGCGATCGACCACGCCTTGGACGCCGAAATCCGGCGAGCAGCTCGACCAGGTGGCGCCGAGCGCTGCAGCGGCGAGCATGCCGATGATCGCCTCGGGCATGTTGGGCAGGAACGCGGCGACCCGGTCGCCGGGGCCGACGCCCATGGCGCCTAGCGCCCGGGACAGGCGCGCGACGCGGTCGTAGAGCTCGTCATGGCTGAGGCGTCGGCGGACCGCATCTTCGCCCCAGAAGACGAGGGCGTCGTCGTCGTCCATGGGGACCGTGCCAGCGGCGGCGTTTCGCCGCCCCCCCCCAGAGGCATCTTGGCGCCCCACCGCGGAGGCGTTGCGCAGCAGGTTCTCGGCAAAGTTCAGCCGCGCATCCGGAAAGAAGCGCGCCCCGGGCATTTTGTCGCCGTCCGCGATCGCCACCTCACCTCGGGTCTCGGCGATTACCTCGCCGAAGTCCCAGACGGCGCGCCAGAAGTCACCGATCTCGGAGATCGACCAGTCATACAGTGCCTGGTAACCGGCAACGCCGAGCCCGAAATCGCGATTGACCTGCTCGATGAATGCGGTCAAGCGCGCCGCCGCGACGCGCTCAGCGCTCGGTTCCCACAGCGGCTCGCTCATGCGCCCATCGTACTAGAGTAGGGTGCTGAAGAACTCCCGGGAGTTCTTCAGCACCCTGCTTGGACAGGCTGCGACGATCGCGTGATGGATTTGTAGCTGCTCAGGCCCTCAACCAGCTTACCGTCGAGACACGGTTGCTGGTTCCCGGTCAGGTTTCGTCAAGGGGATCGCCCACGCCGTCAGCCATTGCCCGCGTGGGGAATTCCAACTGCCGCATACATGTGTCGCGACTGGGAGCGGTCGGCAAGCAAACGTTGGCCGAAACTGAAAGGGCTTCGATCATGCATGACGATCATGCCAGCAAGCGGGAAACGCTTCTCGGCCGCTGGGTGCCGGTGGCGTTGTATTCCGTCAACCTTCTCCTCTGGATCATCACCGGCACCGAGGCAGGGCGTGGGGATCTGCTCTGGCTAGCGCTCCTCGCGGTGCCCGCGTTGGGGCTGTATCTGTGGCGGCCCCACAGGACAGTGGCATGACACCCAATTTCACCATCGTCCTGCTGAGCGGCATTCTGTTTGCCCTCCCCGTGTTGGCCTTTGTGTGGTGGCGGTTTGGTGGAGCGGACACATTCGTCTTTATCATGGTCTCTGGCGGGTTCACGGCCATCATGGATCTGATCTCATCGTTTGTGGCGCGGAACTATGAGTATCCTGGCCAGTCAATGCTGTGGGTGTTCACCTTTATTTTTTTCGGGTGGATCGGGATGTGTGGCATCTGTTTGTTCGTCGCCGAGGGCATCCTCGCCCGTCCCGGCCAGGATATGCTCACCCAGCCTCGGCTGTGGTGGCAGGTGCCGGTGCTGACCGGCGTCATTGCTGTGGCGGTGGATCTCTTCATCGACCCGGTGGCCGTCGCTTCCGGCTACTGGGTTTGGTTTGTGAAAGGCACGGTCTACTACGACATCCCCCTGCTCAATTTTGTCGGCTGGTTCGTGCTCATGTGCTTAGCGCCGCTCGCCTGGATTTTGATCGTGCGTCACCGCCAGTGGAGTCCGTGGCGGAAAGGGCTCACCTCGATTGGAGCCTTGGTGCCGCTGAGCATTGCCGCTGTTGTCCTCTCGGTGCTCCTCAACGGGGTCATTGCCGCATCGGGGCTGCAGTGATCAGGGTGGACCCCATCCTTCGGACAGGTTTTCGTCACCGCCAAGGTGGAGAACCGTGACTCAGATGTTTGCATCAGGCGAGCGCACGCAATCGCGGGGGGAGGAGATCGCGAACAGCGTCAGCCACGGTGTCGGCTTGCTCGCGGTCGTGGTTGCTGCCCCGGTTCTCATCGGGGATGCGGTCCAGCGGGGCGGGGCGACGCGCCTCATCGGCGCAAGCGTCTTCGTCTCCGCCGTAGGGCTGGTGTACTTGACGTCCGTGCTCTACCACGCGCTCCCCCCGAACCGGGCCAAACGGCTATTCCAAGTGCTCGACCACGGGGCGATCTTCCTCTTGATCGCCGGCACGTATACGCCCTTCACGCTCGGCGTTCTCCACGGCGCGTGGGGTTTCGGCCTCTTGGGGCTGGTGTGGAGCCTCGCCCTGGTGGGTGTCGTCCTCAAGGCGACCTCCGGTGCCGGCTACCCGAGGTTCTCGTTGGGCCTCTATTTGGCGATGGGCTGGGCCGTCCTCATCGCGATCAAGCCTCTCCGGCTTCTCATGCCCGCGGAGGGAATCTTCTGGCTGCTCTCGGGAGGCATCGCCTACACCGCGGGGGTCGCGTTCTTTGCGGCCAAGCGCGTTCGGTACAGCCACTTCGTTTGGCACCTGTTCGTCCTCGTGGGCACAGCGTGTCATTTCATCGCCGTGCTGCGCTACGCGGCCTGATAAGGCACGGAAGCCACAGCCTGCTAGACCACCTTTTCCTTCCACTTGCCGCGCTTGAACACGACGCCGCTGACCACCGCGAGGGCCGAAAACGACACCGTCATCGCCACGAAGACTCCGTTCGGCCCCCACCCGAGCCCGTACGCGAGCAACGCCGCCACCGGCAGCTCGAACAGCCAGAACACGAACAGGTTGATGATCGTCGGCGTCCAAGCATCGCCGGCGCCGTTGAACGATTGGGTCAACACCATGCCGTAGGCGTAGAACACGAAGCCCGTGCTGACGATACGCAGGCACTGCACGCCCCAGCCGACCATGTTGGTGACCTCTGCGGCGCGCCGGGGATCGTCGACGCTGGCGAAAAACACCACGATCGTCGGGGCGAACACCCAGAAGATGATGCCGATGGCGCCGAGGAAGAGCATGTTGTAGAAGCCGGCGATCCACACGGCGCGCTCGGCGCGCTCGGGCTTCCCGGCGCCGAGTCCCTGGCCGACCATCGTCGCCGCCGCGTTGCTCATCCCCCAGCTCGGCAGTAGGGCGAAAACAATCAGGCGGATCCCGATCGTGTAGCCGGCGAGAACCTCGGTACCGAACCCAGCGAGAATGCGAATCAGCCCGATCCAGCTGGCCATGCCGATAAATACCTGGAACATCCCGGTGGCCGACAGCCGCCACAGCCGCAACATGGTTGCGGGGATGATCTGGATGTGCTTCCAGCCTACCGACAGCCGACCGCCGGCTCGCGCCAGGAACCAGAACTGAACCGCTACAGCTGTTCCCCGACCAATATTGGTGGCCACCGCGGCGCCCATGATGCCGAGCTCCGGCAGCGGACCCCAGCCGAAGATCAGCGCCGGGTCGAGCACGACGTTGATGCCGTTGGCGATCCACAGCACGCGCATGGCGATGGCAGCGTCGCCGGCGCCGCGGAACGCCGCGTTTACCAGAAACAGCAAGAGCACGGTGAAGTTACCCGCCAGCATGATGCGGGTGTACGGGGTGCCCTGCTCGATCATCACCGCGTCGGCACCCATTACGGCAAGAAGATGCGGCGCTAGGATGCCGCCAAACAGGCCGATCAGCGCCGCCACCCCAAACCCCAGGATGATTGCCTGCACCGTCGCTCGCGCCGCCCCATCCGGGTCCTTCTCACCAATGCGGCGCGCCACCATCGCGGTCACACCGATCGAGAGCCCGAGCGCCACCGTATAGATGAGCGTGAGCAGCGACTCCGTGAGCCCGACGGTGGCGGCGGCCCAGGCGCCGAGCTTGGCGACGAAATAGACGTCGACGACCGCGAAGATTGACTCGGCGACGGTCTCCAGGACCATGGGCACGGCGAGCAGGAGCACGGCGCGGCCGACGGGGCCACGGGTGTAGTCGCGCTGCTCTCCGCGCATCGCGCCGCGCAGCTCACCCCAGACGGTCGTCAGGGCACCTCGGGTCGGACGGTCATGGTTCGTCTAGTATAATGCGGTCGGATTTTCCTTCTTCGACGCCCCAGCGCGTCGCCTCTGAGTGTCTACGAAGCCTTCAGTTTCCGAGCCGGGAGAACGAGCTTTGTCCGCCAACGAGAGTGATCCGAAGTACCTTGTCGCCGTGGTCGGCGCCGGCCCCGCCGGCCTCTATGCCTCCCGCGAGCTGGTTGCCGCCGGCGCCCGCGTCGCCCTTTTCAACCGTGACGTCAAGCCCGGCGGCCTCGCCGAGTACGGCATCTTCCACAACAAGCTCAAGATGAAGGGTGGGCTGCGCAAACAATTCGCGGCCATCCTCGAAGATCCTCGGGTCGAATACTACGGCAACGTTTCGGTGGGCGAAGAGGGCGACCTGAGCCTGCAGGATCTGCTCGACCTCGGGTTCCAAGCGATTCTGGTGACGGTCGGCGCTCAAGGCACCAAGTGGCTCGGGCTTCCAGGCGAGGAACTCGAGCGTGTCTATCACGCCAAGGACGTCGTCTATCACTACAACCACCTGCCGCCGTTCTCCCAGCAAGACTATCCGGTGGGCGACAGCGTGGTGATCATCGGCATCGGCAACCGCAACGAACTGATTACCGGCAGCGCCGGCGTCGACGACATCAGAGGCATGCTCGGCGCGGACTGCATCCTCGGCGGCGCTGGCGACGAAGGCGCGGAAGTCCTCCTCTGTCTCCCCCGGAAAACCAACGATGATGTCTGTCGAGATCGCCAGGTCGGGTATGGCGGCTCGCAAACGTGCGACACACTCGATGTATGAATCACGATCGTAGCGTCGCAGCATACGCTTGAGCACACGTGCAGAGCCACTTTGAACCGGAAGATGGACATGCTCACACACTTCAGGGACGTCGGCCATTGCTGCGATGACCGCCGAACTGAAATCATTCGGGTGTGGGCTCGTGAATCGCACTCTGCGAATGCCATCCACTCCTCCAACCGCGCGCAGAAGATCTGCAAAGTCGTGCGTTCCGTCGTGATAGCTGTTGACCGTCTGCCCAAGCAGGGTCACCTCGGTGACGCCGGTGGCGACGAGATCCTGCACCTCGCCAACGACATCCCCCAGCATACGACTTCGTTCGGGACCGCGCGTCATCGGAACAATGCAGAACGTGCACCGATAATTGCATCCGCGTTGCACCGTCACGAAAGCACTCGCTCGACCGCCCCCGCCCCGTGCCGGGGGAACGTCTTCATAGTGTTCCCATGACTTGAAGTCGACGTCCACCGACCGCTCTCCGCTCGCCGCCCGGCGGATCAACTCCGGCAACGCCCGGTATCCGTCCGGGCCGACGACGAGATCGACGTGCGGCA
>JADFNY010000362.1 GCA_022563115.1 Acidobacteriota bacterium
AGGCATTCTTGAAGGCGCGTCAGACTTAACACTCGCCCGAGACAGGTTTCATACCAGCTTTCTGATTGAAGAAGGCTTACGGGATAAACATCTCGGATTGGTGACGGAACCGGTATTCCAACAGAAGTTTGAAGAGTATACTGGTAAGATAGTAAAGCGTCCCAATTTCGTCTAAGGTTAAGACTAATAATGACAAGCATTTCTGAAGTACTTTTTCCACTACTGGCTGCGGTAACCGTCTTCATCATGGGCGGCTACCAGGCTTCCTTCCAATTCAACCTGACCGACATCCTCGGTGCCCAGGGCGAACCCATCGCCGCCTGCATCGACTATGCGCGCAGCCACGACTATCAGAGCATGGACGCCACGCAGGACGCTGAGGAATGGTGGGTGCAGGAGGTCATCGCCAACCGGATCGCCGATACGGCGCTGTTTCTCCTCGCCATCGAGAACAACCTGCGCACCTGGGGCGACGAGGACCTCCTCGCGGAGCTCTGGCCGGCGGCGCAACGTGCCGTCGGCTACCTGTACGACGCCGACCCCGATGACGACGGGCTCGTCAACGGCTTCGGCGAGCTTGACCGCTGGAGCAGCGACCCCGTCGTGCAAACAACAATCCATCTCGCCGGCCTCTGGGGCGCCGCCCTCGACGCGACCGCAGCCCTGGCCGAGCTCGCCGGAGAGGACGACGACACCACCCGGGCCCGCGAAGCTGCGGCGCGCGTGCGGACGATCCTCAACGGCGAGTTCTGGAACCCTGCCGAGCGGCGCTTCAACTTCGCCAAGCGGGTAGACGGCTCGTTCGTCGGCGCGCGCACGGTGTTGCCCGCGGTGCCGATGATCTTCGGCCTGCTTGCCCCCGGCTTCGCGATCCCGGCCCTCGACTCGTTTTCGAGTGCCGAGCTCTCCCGCGACTGGGGCGTCCGCCTGCTGTCCGACACAACGCCGCCCGAGACACCCGCCGACGAGATCGCCTCCATCCCGATGTCGCCGCCCACCGGCCTGCCGACGGTTGCCGCCGAGCTGGTCAGCCCGGTGTTCACCGGCTGGGCGGCGCTCGCCGAGTACGCCAACCACCGCCCGGATTCCGGCTTCGCGCACGCCTACACCAACTTGCTGCTGCTCGAGCAGGCCAACCCCGGCTACGCTACTGCCGCGTTCGCCGAGCGCGTGCTGGTGCCGCGAGGCGGCGTTGCTCACGCCGCCGCAGCGCAGGCGATGACCATCCTGCCGGTGGTCTGGGGGATGCTCGGCATTCGCCCCGATGCCCCGAACAACGCGGTGAGCATCAGCCCCCACCTGCCGGCCAACTGGAACCGGGTAAACGTCGACCGGGTGCGGGTCGGCAATAGCGAGTTCCGCCTCCAAGTGCGACAGGCGGTGGACCGGATTCAGTTCCAGGTCGATCGCTGGAGCGGCGACCGTGACATCGAGCTGCAGTTCAGCACCCACGTTCCGATCGATGTCAACGTCGCCCTCGACCCCAACGTTGTCGGCGCCGAGATCGTCGGCGAGGCCACCGTCGAGCAGCGCTCCCCCGACCGCCTGGCGACCGTCGTCGTGCGACCCACCGCCGAGCTGGCGACGATCACCTTCGTCCACGATCCCTTCCCGCGGTTGATCTCCCCCATTCCAGATCGACTGACCGAGGCGCGCTCCTACCTGCAGCCGGGAGCGTCCTCCAGCCGCCTGCGGGTCATCCGGGCTCGCTACCTCGGGGGGGTGATGGCCATCGAGCTCGAAGGGTTGCCCGGGCGTACGTATACGCTTAGGCTGGCGACCCCGTGGAGGGTAAGCCAGGTTACGGGCCTACCGAACCTGCGACCCGCTCATCCGGACGCCGGCATCGCGACGATCGACGTCACCATCCCGGGCAGCGGCCCACGCTACCGTCCGGTGAGCCTTCAGGTGGCCTTCGAACGATGACGATCCCGGCCGAGTCTGACAGCCAGCACCCCTGGTACTCGCTCGAGACCGGCAAGATCAGCCGCATCACCTTCAACGGCTCACCCGGCCCGACACTGGGCATCGAGGTCGAGTACCAGATCATCGACCCCGAGAGCGGCGAGCTGGCCCCGGGCGGCCCGCAGATCCTCGAGGCGTTCAACCAGCCGGCGTACGCCAAGGAGGAGCTGCTGCAGTCGACGGTCGAGCTCGACGTGGGTCCCTGCAAAGACGTCGGCGAGACACGTGACGCACTCAGCAAGTCCACGTCCACGTCGGGGGCAGCAGCGGTGAGAAGGCGATCGCCATCTCCAACTCTTTGACCACCTTCCTGCCCCACCGGCTGGCGCTATCGGCGTCGAGCCCCTGCTGGCACGACGAAGACACCGGTCTGGCCTCGGTGCGGGTGAAGATCTTCGAGTCGTTGCCCACCGCCGGACTGCCCTACCGCATGATCAACTGGGGTGAGTTTCAGCGCTTCATGAACACCCTCATGAACGCCGGCGCCATCCAATCGATTCGCGAGATCTGGTGGTACATTCAGCCGCACCCCGTGTTCGGCACGATCGAGGTGAGGATCACGGACGCCCTGCCCACGGTGCGCGAAACCACCGACCCGCTGCGCACGGCGCCGCCGGTCGCATCATCGGGCTCGGCGCCGTTCAGCCATGCGCCTACGTAACCGGCTCCGAACGCGTCACCGATGCCGGTCGGATCGACGGCATCGATGAGGGGAGCGGGCACGTGTGTCAACGCGACCTCGCCGCTGCGTCGATCGAAAACCGTTGCCCCCTCGGCCGGAGCGCGATGGTCCAAAAAACGACCATCCGCACGTCGTCCTCTAGCAGGGTGCTCGTGAGCGGCCGTTCACGAGCGACAACAGGCCGGCGCAAGCGATGGTCACAAGGGCACCGAGCGGCGTGTACCAGGTCCACGCCACCCCGATGAGCTCGTAGCCCAGCAGCGTGCCGATCCGAGGAAGCTGTTGAACGATGATCAGCACGCCTATTCCGGCAAGCATGGCGATCGACGCTTGATTCGCGCGCACCCGCCAACCGGTCCGCCCGACGAGGAAAATCCCGAGAACCGCGCCGAAAGTGATCGAGGTGATCGTCAGGCCGGCCTCCAGCACCGAGCCCCAAGCCTGGGCCACGAAGGCGACCGCCGCGAGGCCGAACGCCCACGCGATCGTGAAGCGATGCGACATCCTTAGCGCTTCCTGCGTGCTCTGTTCGTCATCACTGACGCCGGCCTCGTCCTTCGGCCCGGCTCCTACCGCGCGACGCCACAGGTCGATCGTGCTTGTCGATGCCAGCGAGCTGAGCGATGACGACAGCGTCGACATCGCGGCGGCGAAGACCGCGGCGATCACCAGGCCGCCGAGCCCGAGCGGCAGCTCCTCGGCGATAAAGCGGGGAAACACGGAGTCGTTGGCGGCAAACGGGACGGCGGGTGGCACCGCCTGATAGAACGCGTACAGCAAGGTGCCGATCCACAAGAACAAGGCGATCTGGGCGAACACCAGGATGCCGCTGGCCACCACCGCCTGCTTGGCGCGCCGCGGCGAGCCGGTCGCCAGCAGTCGCTGTACGAACATCTGGTCGGTTCCGTGGGTCGCCGCCGTTAGCACGGCGCCACCGATGAGCCCGCCCAGAAACGTGTACGGCACAGCGAAGAACTCGGGGCCGAAATCGAAGCTGAAGTCGAGCCACTGCAGCTTGCCGGCGGCGGCGAGCCCGGGGGCGGCGCTCGCCCACCCCCCCGGAATCCGCCGCAGCAGAATCCAACCCGCCAGGGCAGCTCCCCCCACGTAGATGATCTGCTGGGCGAAGTCGTTCCAGATCACGGCGCGCAGCCCGCCGCGCAACGTGTAGTAGAGCGTCACCCCGATAACCAAGGCAATCGACACCGGCAGCCGGGCAACCGCCGGCAGGCCCAGAGGCAGCAGCTCGACAAGCACCAGCGCGGTGGCGAACAAGCGCACCCCGTCGGCCATCACCCGGTTGACCACGAACACCAG
>JADFNY010000363.1 GCA_022563115.1 Acidobacteriota bacterium
GCCGCCGGGGCGGATGACGACGTCCTCGGCGCGGCCGTGCCGGCGGATGAAGTGAGACACGCCCTGCAATACCCGGTCTCCTTCCTCGTGGCCGTAGGTGTCGTTGACCGACTTGAAGTCGTCGAGGTCGAGCATCAGGCAGCCCCAATGCGACGTCGGCCGTTCCAGACGGCCGCGCAGGCTTTCTAGGTAGCGCCGGTTGTAGCAACCGGTCAGCGGGTCACGGACGCTGAGCTCCTCGAGCCGGTGCTCGAGGTCCTTGCGGTCGGTGATGTCGTGCAGCAGCCCCTCGAAGCCAACCGGCTGGCCGTTGGCGTCGACCAGCAAGCGGGCGTTGACCGAAAACCAGATCGGGTTGCCGTCCTTGCGCACGAGCTTGACCTCGAACCCGGTGACCTCGCCGTCGGCGAGCAAGCGGTTGCGCAGCAGCTCGCGGTCGGCGGGATCCGGGTACAGGTTGTCGGCCGGCGTGCCGATGATCTCGTCACGCTCGTAGCCGAGGTGGCGTTTGATGGCGGGGCTCACCTCGACGATCATGCCGTTCATGTCGGTGCGGTAGTAGATGTCCTGAACGTTCTCGAAGATGGCGCGGTACTTCTGCTCGCTCTCCTGCAGCGCGCGCACGGTGAGCTTGTGGTCGGTGACGTCGACGAGCACGCCGCGATAGGCGATCGTCTCGCCGCTCTCGTTGCATTGACGGTGCGGCACATCGCGCACCCAACGGCGCTTGCCGTCCTGCCCCCGAATCCGAAACTCGAGGCCGGATCTGATCTTGCCTTCAGCCAGGTGGGAATCGAACGCGCGCCGAACCTCGGGATCAACCATGAAATCAGCGATCCGGTGGCCGATGATGTCGTCGAGCGACGCCGCGCCGAGGATGCGGATCAGCGCCGGGTTTCCGTCGATGATGGCGCCGTCCGGATCGGCCAAGTAGATGGCTTCTTCGATCTTCTCGACGAACTCCCGGAGTCCGACCGGATCATCAAAGAGCAGATAACCGGGGGTGGTGGCTTCGACGCCGCTCTTCGTCAGGCGTTCCGATGGGCGCCGCCGCTCGCCAGTGTGGGAGGGATCTGGTTGGCTGGACATAGGTTAAATGGTCCCTGGATGGGGGGTGTTTGCACAACCCCCCTTTCGATCGAGCGGTTTTGACGCGCTTTCCAGCTGTTACATCTCCGAGATCTCGGCCTCCCAGCTGATCTTCACGGAATCGCGCAGGCTCTGGGCGGTCGGGCACTTCGATTGGTGTGTTTCGAGGGCCCGATCGACGGTCTCGCGGGCCTTGGCCGGGATGCGCAGCCGGTAGGTGATGCGGATCTCGGTCAACGTCGGGATCTTGTCGATGAGCTCGTTGATGCCCTCCACGCGCGCCGAGATATCTTGCGGCGACAACGACACTTGACGCACCTCCAGTGCGCCGTTGAGTGTGCCGAGCATTCAGCCGCCGGTGGCGGCGACGATGTAGTCGACCGGAAGCGGCATGTCGGGCGCCCCTTTGAGGCGATAGTGCTCCTTGATCGGGCCGTGGACGCCGAAATCGAGGGCCGGGCCGACGGCGATCTCGGCGCGCCGGTGCAGCCCGTCGACCTTGGTGACGGTTGCGACAGCGGTGTAGAAAGGCTCGCTCATTCCTGTCCTTTCGAGGTGAACCTGGTCGGGATCCCGCGGCGCCTTTGCCCTGCTCCGGTGCTCTGGCGGCGCTCGCCGGATCAGTGTTACATGGGCTTGAATCGGGGTCGATTGGAGTTTCCCTGGAGGATGTGGATCATGAGTCGTTTTCGGGCCGTCGCTGTCGCTGTCGTTGCTGCCTTCGCTGCTGTCGCCTTCACCGCCGGTCTGACCGCCGGTGGCCAGACGGGGGTTCCGACGCCGGCAGAATACTTCGGCGTCGAGATCGGTGACCCCGGCGTTCTGATCAAGCACGGCGAGATCCTCGAGTACTACCGGCAGCTCGAGCGGCTTACCGACCGGGTCAGGATCGAGGTCATCGGCGAGAGCACCGAAGGGCGATCTTTCTACTACGCCATCGTTACCTCGCCCGAGAACCACGCCCGCCTCGGCGAGCTCATGGAGATGAACCACAAGCTCTACGACCCGCGCGGCGTTTCGGATGAAGATGCCCAGCGCATCATCCGCGACGGTAAGACGTTCGTCATCACCAACCACCAGATTCACTCGACCGAGGTAGGGGCGTCGCAGGGGGCGATTCTGCTGGCGCACCGGCTGGCCTCGGGCAACGATCACGAGGTGCGGCGGATCCTCGACGAGGTGGTCCTGATCCACGTGCCGGTGCACAACCCCGATGGCCAGGAGATGGTCTACGACTGGCTCGCCGAGCAGCGCGGGACGCCCTACGAGAACAGCGCGCCACCGTTCCTGTACCAGAAGTTTACCGGCCACGACAACAACCGCGACTGGTACATGTTCACCCAGGTTGAGACGCGGCTCTCGATCGAGATGCAAAACGAGTTCACGCCGCAGTTCACTCTGCATCAGCACCAGATGGGGTCGAACGGCAGCCGTATCTTCGTGCCGCCGTTCGAGGACCCGTGGGAGCCCGGCATCGATCCGGCGCTGATCGCTTCCAACAACATGATCGGCACGTACATGGGGCAGTACCTGATCTCCAACGGCTACTCGGGGGTGGAATGGAACAAGCGCTACGATGCCTGGACGCCGGCGCGCGCCTACTCCCACTATCACGGCGGTGTTCGGATCCTGACCGAGGTGGCCAGCGCTCGCTACGCCGACGCCCTCGAGATTCCCTTCGAGCGGATCGGAGAGGAGTATCAGCGCATCAGCGGCAGCTTTCCGCAGCCTTGGCCCGGGGGCACCTGGGCGTTCAAGGAAGTCGTTGACTACCACTACCAGTCGTCGGTGGCCGCAATGCTCGCCGCCGCCGACCTCGGTGAGTCGTTGCGACGCGGGATGTACACCGCGCAGCGCCGCTCGGTCGAGCCGCCGCCGGGCTCACCGTTCGCGTTCGTGTTTCCCGCCGAGCAGGTCGATCCGCCGACGGCGCACGAGCTGCTCGAGGTGCTGGAGATGGCCGACGTCGAGATCGAGGTGGCGGCGGCTGATTTCACCGCCGGCGGTCGTCAGTACCGGGCCGGCAGCCACGTCGTGCACTTCGCCCAGCCAGCGGGCCGCTTCGCCAAGACGGTGCTCGAGCGCCAGGAGTACCCGCAGATCTATCTCTACGAGGGCGGCCCGCTCGATCCACCGTACGACGTTACGGCGCACACGCTGCCGCTGTTGATGAACGTGTCCGTCGACTTCATCGACGAGCCGTTCGACGCCGATCTCGTCGTCGTCGAGAAGGTCTCGTTGCCGACCGGCTTCGTGGTCACCCTCGGTGTCGACAATCCCGGCGTTGCGGTGCCGACCGCATACCTGCTCGACCCGCGTGTCAACGCCAGCTACTCGGCGGCGGCGGAGGTCTGGGACGAAGGGCTGACGCGCGCCACCGCGAGCTTCGAAGCAGCTGGCCGCACCTGGCCGGCGGGAACGTTTGTCGTGCCGCTGTCGGAACCGCTGGTATCGGTGACCGAGGCACTCGAGATCGGCCGCGAAATGGCGGACCTGGCCGAGCGCTTCGGCATCGAGATCGTCGCCGCCACCGAGCCCATAGCGGCGCCGCTGGCGTTGGTGGGACAGCCGCGGGTGGCGATCTATCAGAGCTATTCGCCGAGCATGCCGGAGGGCTGGTTCCGCTGGATGTTGGATCACTACGAGATTCCCTTCGACATCCTGCACTACGACGACATCGGATCCGGGACGCTGCAGCGCTACGGCGTGCTGTTCCTACCGCCCGGCGGCGGCTCGCCGCGGCAGCTGGTGGAAGGGCGAGGTGGCGCTGGTGGGCGCGGCGGCGGAAGAGGCGGCAGCCAGGTTCCTCCCGAGTATGCGGGGGGTATCGGAGCCGAGGGTGTGCAGGCGA
>JADFNY010000364.1 GCA_022563115.1 Acidobacteriota bacterium
TGAAGGCGGGTGCTTGGTTCATCTGCGCCACTTTCCCCGGCGGGGTATCAAGAGATTGTCAGGATTTCACGACACGACCTCCGCGAGGCCCTGCTAGGGTTGGGCAGCAAACGTAGTCGGCAGCCCACCACGGACACGGGAGGCTTCGAGGGGCTGGCCCTCGCCTTATCGAATAATGCGACCACGGCGCCTGCTGGTCCTGTCTCTTACCATTACCTTTGGGCTCACCGCCTTGTTGGCGTGGTTCGCTTGGCGTGCTACGGAGCTCGATCGCAACCTCGTAGAGCAGAGAATCCAGGAACGTCTCGAAGCCGCCGCCGACGGCATGGCAAGCACGCTGCTATCGGGCGTCGCGGATTTCGAAAACCAGCTGCGTACGATCCTGGCGCTCGGCGAGGAACAACGGCGGGCGGCGGCGCGGGTGCTGGCCGACGCGTTGGCCGAAGACAGTTTGATCCTGTTGTTTCGATCGCGCTCCCTGGAGGCCTACCCCGAATCCCGGCTGCTGTATTCGCCGTTTCTCGAACCGCAGCCGGAGCAGGTGCCGCCGGGGATTTTCGGCACCGCGGAGCAGCTCGAATTTCGCACCGGTGAGCTCGAGGGAGCCGCGAGCATGCTACGCCGGCTCATCGACACGCCCAATCGGGCGGTGCGCGGCGGTGCGCTGTTCAGACTGGGCCGCGTTTTGACCAAGAGCGGCGACCTCGAAGGGGCTGTGGCGGCGTACGACGCCCTGGCGGGGCTCGATTCGACCCTGGTCGAGGGCCTGCCGGCGGCGCTCTTGGCGGGCTTCAACCGCAATCGGGTTATCGAGGAGCTGGGACGGCGCGACGAGGTTCGCGGGGAAGCGGCGAAGCTGCTGAATGATCTCCGGACGCCGCGATGGAATCTGTCCACGGCTGCCTACACGTTCTACGCCACCGAAACCGAGCGCTGGCTGAAGCCATCAGAAGCGGCAGAAGCCCACGAAGGGAGCGTCGGAGCGAACGAGGCATTGGCCGCGGTGGTCGATACGATGTGGCGAGATCATCAAGCCGGACGCCGACCCGACGAGGGTGTTCCGCGCCAGGTTCTCTGGAGCCACGGACACCCGTTCGTGGTGCTGCGCGTCGGTTTGGGAGATGTGACCGTGGCGCTCATCGGCGGGTCTAGGTTCGTCTCCGCGCAGTGGCTCGGGGACGTCGAGCCGATGGTTTCGCGCCAGGACCTGGAGCTGGCTCTGACCGACGCCGTCACCGGTGAGCTTGCTTTCGGGAGCGGACCGGGAGCGGGACCTCAAGCGATTCGAACTCCCGCCGATACGAGCCTCCCCTTCTTGATCCGTGTCGCTAGTGCCGACGTGCAGGCCGAACGGACGCGGTTGCAGTCCCGTCGTAGTGTGACGTTCGCCGGTGTCGGCATCGCGGTCGCCGTGCTGCTTACGAGCTCCTACTTTGTCTTCCGGTCGGTGAGCCGCGAGATGCAAGTAGCACGCTTGCAATCTGACTTCGTGGCGGCCGTATCACATGAGTTTCGCAGCCCGCTGACGTCTATCCGGCACTTGACCGAGCTGCTTTCTACCGACCGGGTCCCGGACGAGCCAGCGCGCCGGAAGTTCTACGCGGTTCTGGCGGGTGAGAGCGCGCGGTTGCAGCGTTTGGTGGAACAGCTGCTCGATTTTCGTCGACTCGGTTCACACACCTTCGAGTTCAAGCGTGAGCCGATCGACCCGGCGAGCTGGCTGCGCGGAGTTGCTGCCGACTTTCGCGACCAGATCACCGCCCGTGGACGTGATCTGGAATTGACGATCGACGGGATCGGAGGGAAGGGACGAGTCCTCATCGGTGACCACGAAGCTCTCTCTCGCGCCGTGCACAACCTACTGGAGAACGCAGTCAACTATTCTCCCGACAGCACGACCATCTGGCTCGACATGACCGACGACGGAAACGAGTTGCAGATCCAAGTGCGCGATCGCGGCGTCGGCGTCGACAAGCACGACAGAGAGAGGATCTTCGAGAAATTCGTGCGTGGTGGGGCGGCCGATGAGCTGGGGACGAGAGGAACCGGGTTGGGGCTGGCGATGGTACGCCAGATCGTGGAGGGCCACGGCGGTGTGGTCGAGCTTGCCAGCGAACCGGGTCGCGGAAGCACGTTCACGATCCGTCTGCCCGTGGAGCCGGAACCATGAAGCGGGTGCTCGTGGTCGAGGACGAGCCGGGGATCGCTCTGGCTCTCGAGGCTGATCTGACAATGGAGGGGTACGACGTGGAGATCGCTGCCGACGGCGAGTCGGCCTCGTGTCGGGCGCGTGAAGGGCAATTCGACCTGATCCTTTTGGACATCATGCTGCCCAAGAAGAACGGCTATGAGGTTTGTCGCGAGGTTCGCAGCGCAGGTGTACAAACGCCGATTCTCATCCTCACGGCCAAGGTGCAAGAAGCCGAAAAGGTCTTGGGCTTGGAGCTGGGCGCGGATGACTATCTCACCAAGCCGTTCAGTCCGCTGGAGCTGCGGGCCCGGGTCAAGGCGCTGCTGCGCAGAGCCGGCACCCCAAGCAGCGGCTACAGGTTCGGACAATTCGAGGTCGACTTCGGGCGCTTCGAACTGCGGCGTGATGGCGTCATGATCGCCCTCACGCCACTCGAGTTCAAGTTGCTCGCCACCTTCATACAGAAACGCGGTCAAACGATCAGCCGAGATCGTTTGCTCGACTTGGTATGGGGAGAAGAGATCTACGTAACCGGCCGGGTCGTCGACAACCACGTCGCCAACCTGCGCAAGAAGATCGAGGAGGAGCCGAGGTCGCCGCGCTTTCTGGTCAGCGTTCGAGGTGTCGGCTACCGGTTCGAGGGCTAGCAGGGTGCTGAATGAGCGCGATGGCAACGGAGCGTCGAGAATGACAACTGCGAACGGTCACCGAAGAGCATGGCCGGGAGCGGTGGCGCGGCTCGTTACGGCCTTGTCATTCGTGGTCGCACCGCTCGTAGCGACAGCGGCCGCATCCCCGTTGCTTGGGTCCTCCGTCACCCAGGCCCGGACGGCCGAGGTGGCGCTGCAAGCTGCCCTGCACGCCGAGCATTCCGAGGGCGACCTGGAGAAGGCCCTGGAGCTGACTCACGGGTTGGTGAGCGTCGAGGTGGACGGGGAGACCCACCTGTTCAGCAGCCAGATGACTTGCCCCCGCTGCCAGATTCCCATCCCCGAGCTGGAGCCGCGGCTGTTTTCCTTCAACGCGCCCCAGGGCGCCTGCGAGGCGTGTCAGGGGCTGGGGTCGGTGAGCCGCTTCAGCGAGGCGCGGCTGACCGACCGGGCGGTTTCCATCCGCGACGGCACGTTCACCTGCTTCACCGAGCGGGGCAACCTGGTCTTCACCGACATCGACGTGGATTACCTGGCCGCCGTGGCGCGCTCCCTGGGCATCGACCCCGCCAAGCCCTGGGGCAAGCTGCCGGCCCGGCAGCGGCGGACCCTGCTGGAAGGCAACGCGGACATCCGCCTGCGCATCCGCACGGTGTTCCGCAACCCCCGGGCGCTGCTGGAGAGCGCCCGGAGCGACGGAGAATGGCCGGGCCTGAACGCCATCCTCAAGTTCATCCAGCGCTTCGTGGGGGGCGCGCTGGACAAGTACCAGGAAGTTTCCGAGTGCGAGGCCTGCGCCGGCAAGCGGCTCAACCCGGTGGCCCTGGCGGTGACGTTCCGCGATCGGGACATCGACCGGCTGGCCAACATGACGGTCGAGGAGGCCGCCGCGTTCTTCCGCGGGCTGGAGCTTTCCGGCATCGAGCAGGTGGTGGGCAAGGACATTTTCCGGGAAATCCGGGGGCGGCTGGACTTCCTGGACGACGTGGGCGTGGGCTACCTGGCCTTGTCCCGTTCGGCCACGTCGCTCTCCGGTGGGGAGGCGCAGCGCATCCGGCTGGCCACGCAAATCGGCTCGCGCCTGCGGGGCGTGCTCT
>JADFNY010000042.1 GCA_022563115.1 Acidobacteriota bacterium
CGTACGCGCGGATAATCGGAGATCACGCCTTCCTCGGCGATGACCAGGCCGCGCCCGAGCGAAGGCAGGTTTCTGTCGACCCGGTAGCTGCTGTGCTCGCCCATTGACTGCGGCGTCAACCTCCGCGCCGTGTCCGACCCGAGGCCTTTGCGATCGCTGCGCCCGACGAATTCACCCAGGCGCTCGAGTACCCAATCTTCCACCAAACTGCTCCTTGGATTATTCAGCCGATAGTAGCAGGGGGTAGCAGACCGTGGTGAAGGTGGTTGGGTCTGGCTGCGCCGCCTCGCAGGGTGCTGAAGAACTCCCCGGGGCGCCGCCCACCCCCATGCGCCCGAAGGGTTGCCCGGGAGTTCTTCAGCACCCTGCTGAGACGCGTCGGGGCCCCATCGAAGCTCAGAAAAAAGTCACCTCGACGCGGCTGCCGGCGCGGACTTCGGTCGCTTGTTCGACGATCTCGATCCATCCGTTGGCGCGCGACATACTGGTGATCGTGCTCGACGCTCGGTACACGGGAGACGCCTTGCCAGCGCGCAGTTGCACGGACAAGAACTGTCGCTTGCCGGCCGGTGAGTTCACCGTCTCGGTCAGCACGCCCTCCGCCCGCCGTCGGTGGCTGAGAGGCAAGCCCGCCAGCGTGCGAACCATCGGTTCGGCGAACAAGTATCCGGTAAACAGACAGGAGGTCGGGAAACCCGGCAACCCGAGGACGGGAGTCTCGCCGACGCGGGCGACGAGCACCGGCTTGCCCGGCTTGATCGCGACGCCGTGGATGAGCACCTCGCCCATCTGCTCGACGACATCGAGGACGAGATCGTGCCGGCCGACGGAGGTTCCGCCGAGCGTTACGACGAGATCGACCTCACCATCGCCGAGGCCATCGAGCAGCTCCGCGGGATCGTCCCTCACGATCGGTGTCAGGCGCACCCGGGCGCCGTTGGCCTCGAGCAACGCCTGCAACGCGACCGAGTTGGAGTCGTACACTTGACCGGGCTCGAGCACTCGATCGAGCGCTACCAGCTCGTCGCCGGTCGGCACCAACAAGACCTCGGGACGCCGCCGCACGTCGACGGCGCTCATGCCGATCGATGCGAGGGCGGCGGCGGCGCTCGGCATCAGTACATCGCCGGCGGCGACGATCACGTCGCCCTGGCGAAGATCCTCGCCCCGCTCCGACACGTGCACACCGCTGGCGACGGCCTGGAGAATGACCACCCGACCACCTTCGGAGGTCGTTTGCTCCACCGGCACGACGGCGTCGGCGCCGCGCGGCAGTTGGGCGCCGGTCGCCACCTCCCAACATTGCCCGTTGTGCAACGCGGTCTCGTCCAGGTTGCCGGCCAGCACCCGGCCGACGACCTCGAGCTCCACCGGCGAGTCGCTATCCTCGAGGTCTGCGAGGTCTGCGGCCAGGACCGCGTAGCCGTCCATCGCGGCGCGGTCGGTGGCCGGGACGTCCGCGGACGCACGAACATCGTCGTGGACGACCCGGCCGGCGGCGGCCCCCAACGGAAGAGACTCCGCTTCGCGCACGGGACGGCAAAGGCCCAGCGCGGTGTCGAGCGCGGCCGCGTACGGAGCCAGCTTCCCGAAGGGGCGCATCCCGGTGCGTGCCTTGATCGCTTTCTTCATGGCCGACATTGTAATCGCTGCCGACATTGTAAGCGCTTCGGTCGTGAGCCCGAACGTCTCGGCGGGCCCTGAAGCGGGGGCCAGCGGTTGCCGTTCTGAGCGCCGCGAAGTAGCGTCCTGGCGCGGATTTCGGACGACATCCGTCGGGCGCCGACCGGGCGCCGCGACGCGAACCATCTTCGGGAGACTCCATGACGCGGATCAAAATGACGCGAATCAGAATGAGCGTCAACGGCGTCGAGCACACCCACGAGGTCGAAGCACGCACACTTCTGGTGCACTTCCTGCGCGAGACCTTGGGGCTCACCGGCGCCCACGTTGGCTGTGAAACGAGCATCTGCGGCGCCTGTACCGTGCTGATCGGCGGTCGCGCGGTGAAATCCTGTACCCGGCTCGCCGTTCAGGCCGACGGCGCCGAGATCACGACGATCGAGGGACTGGCAAGCGACGACGAGCTGCATCCCTTGCAGCAGAGCTTCTGGGACGATCACGGCCTGCAGTGTGGGTTCTGCACCCCCGGCACGATCCTCGCGGCGCACGACCTGCTGACGCGTAACGCCGATCCCGACGATGCCGAGATTCGCCATGCGCTGGAGGGCAATCTCTGCCGCTGCACCGGTTACCAGAACATCGTCAAGGCGGTGCGCTCGGCGGCCGCCTCGATGCGCGAAGCGGGAGGAACGACATGAGCGCCCCAACCGCACCCAAGTTCATCGGCGCGCCCATACGACGCAAAGAGGACCCGCGCCTCATCACCGGGCGGGCAACGTACACCGACGACATCATGCTGCCGCGCATGGTCCACGTCGCGCTCGCCCGCAGCCCCGAAGCGCACGCCCGCATCGCGTCGATCGACACCTCGGCGGCGGCGGCGATGCCGGGCGTCGTCGAGGTGTATTCCGGCGCCGACCTGAAGGACGTGATCGCCCCCCTGCCCTGCGTCCACAGCATCGAAGACCTCAAGGAGCCGAGCCACCCGGCGGTGGCCTTCGAAGAAGTCCGCTACGCCGGCGACGCCGTTGCCGTTGTCGTCGCCGAGAGCGCGGTCCAGGCCCAAGATGCCGCCCGCGAGGTAGTCGTCGAGTACGAACCGCTGCCGGTGGTCGTGGATGTTGTCGCGGCTACCGCCGAGGGCAGCGACCTTGTCCACGCCGACATCGGTACCAACATCGCGTTCACCGCCGTAACCGACGTCGGCGACGTTGATTCCGCCTTCGCCGGCGCCCGTGTGGTGATCGAAGAACGCTTCGTCAACCAACGCCAGATCCCGATCGCCATAGAGCCCCGCGCCGTGGTCGCCGACTTCGACGCCGGCTACGACAAGCTCACCGTCTGGAGCTCGACCCAGGTCCCACATTTTGTGCGGTTGCTGCTGGCGGCGGTGTGCGGGCACCCGGAGACCAAGATCCGGGTCGTTGCGCCCGAGGTCGGTGGCGGCTTCGGCAGCAAGCTGAACTTCTACGCCGAGGAGGCCATCGTCGCCTATCTCGCCAAGGCTCTCCGTCGACCGGTGAAGTGGAACGGCGGCCGCACCGAGGACATTCTGGCGACCACCCACGGCCGCGACCAGGTCTGTGATCTGAGCATCGCCGCCGATGACAACGGCAAGCTGCTCGCCGTTCGCGCCACCCTCTATCAGGACCTGGGCGCCTATCATCAGCTCCTCACCCCGGTGATCCCCGGCCTCACGGTCGGCATGCTCCCCGGCTGCTACACGCTCGAGCACCTGCAGGTGACCCTGCACGGCGTCTTCACCAACAAGACGCCGACGGACGCCTACCGCGGCGCCGGCCGCCCGGAGGCCACGTTCATGATCGAACGGGCGATGGATCTCATCGCTCGCGCCACCGGTAAGGACCCGGTCGAGGTGCGACGTCTCAATTTTCCCGCCGCCGACGCCTTCCCGTTCACCACGGCGACCGGGATGGAGTACGACTCGGGCAACTACCAGGCGTCGCTGGACAAGCTCCTGGAGATGGTCGACTACGACCGCCTGCGGGCCGAGCAGGAAACGCGGCGTGCTGCCGGCGAGCTGTTCGGCGTCGGCCTTTCGACGTACGTCGAGATCTGCGGCATCGGGCCCTCGGCGGCGATGACCGCGGGCGGCTGGGAAGCCTGCGAGCTCGAGGTGCGGCGCACGGGCGGGATCGTAGTCAAGACCGGGATCTCACCCCACGGCCAGGGCCAGGAAACGACCTTCGCCCAGATCGTTGCCGACGGGCTGGGCGTGACGCCGGACGATGTCGAGGTCCTGCACGGTGACACCGACACCTGCGAGCAGGGGATCGGTACCTTCGGGTCGCGTGGCCAAGCGGTCGGTGGCGCAGCGCTCTCGCGCTGCGTCGAGACCATCCAGAACAAGGCCCGGCGGATCGCCGCGCACCTGCTCGAGGCGAGCGAAGACGACATCGTTTTCGAGGCCGGAAAGCTATTCCCCCGGGGTGTGCCGGCCAAGGCGATGGACTTCCAGCAGATCATCGACGCCGCCTATGTCGCCAGCCAGCTACCGCCGGAGATCGAACCCGGCCTCTCGGCGACCCATTTCTTCGAGCCGTCCAACTTCACATTTCCGTTCGGGGCTCACCTGGCCGTTGTCGCCGTCGACAAGGACACCGGCGTCGTCACCATCGAGCGCTACGTCGCCGTCGACGACTGCGGCCGCGTCATCAACCCGATGATCGTAGAGGGGCAGCTGCACGGCGGCATCGCGCAGGGAATCGCACAGGCGCTCTACGAGGAGGCCGTGTACGACGACAACGGCCAGCTCCTGACCGGCTCGCTGATGGACTACGCGGTGCCGAAGGCTACGGCGATCCCCGAATTCGAGCTCGCCCGCACCGAGACGTTGACGCCGGTCAATCCACTGGGCGCCAAGGGGGTCGGCGAAGCCGGCACGATCGCCAGCTCGGCGGCGGTGATCAACGCCGTCGTCGACGCGCTGTCGCCGTTCGACGTGGCCCATCTGAACATGCCGGCGTCGCCGCAGAAGGTGTGGCGTGCCATGCAGGGAGGCGGCTGATGTTCCCGGGAGAATTCGAATACCACCGCGCCACCTCGACCGACGAGGCGGTTCGCCTGCTTGCCGACAACGATGGCGCCAAGCTGCTCGCCGGTGGACACAGCCTGCTGCCGATGATGAAGCTTCGCCTCGCCGTCCCGACCGTGCTCGTCGACATCGGGAGCATCGAAGAGCTCGCCTTCGTGCGCCAGGACAACGGCGACCTGGTGATCGGCTCGATGACGACCCACGCCGATATCGCCGCCAGCGAGACCGTCGCGGCGGGCCATGGAGCGCTTGCCGAGGCGGCAGCCTCGATCGGCGACGTCCAGGTGCGCAACCTCGGCACCATCGGCGGCAGCCTGGCGCACGCCGATCCCGCCGCCGATTACGCCGCCGCCGCCTTGGCGCTCGATGCCCAGATCGAGGTCCTGGGCCCCGACGGTGAGCGCTCGATTGCGGCGGCGGATTTCTTCGCCGGGTTGCTGACTACCTCCTTGGCACCCGCTGAGCTGATCACCGGCGTGCGCTTTCCGGGCGCCGGCGGCGCCACCAGCGTCTACGAGAAGTTCGCGCAGCCGGCATCCGGTTTCGCCATCGTCGGTGTCGCGGCCGAGATCAAGGCCGACGGTGGGAGCTGCGCGGCAGCGCGGATCGCCGCCACCGGCATCTCCGATCGACCGGTTCGCCTGTCGCAGGTGGAGGCGGCGCTCGTCGGAGCGGCTCTCGACGACGACGGTATCGCCGCCGCGGCGGAGCACGCCGACGCCGGCCTGACGGACGTCCGCTCCGACATGTACGCCGCCCAGGACTACCGCCGCCACCTCCTCGGGGTGTTGGTCCGACGGGCGGTGACGAGGGCTGGGTCATAGAGAAGGTCGTCGAGGTCGCCGATCGCGCCCGGTTGATCCGCCGCGCCAGCGAAGCACACGGTTTCGACCGCTGCGCCGTCGCCCGCATCGAGGAGCTGCCGGCCGCGGTCCGTCTGCGCGAGTGGCTGCACCGCGGCATGCAGGGCTCCATGCAGTGGATGGCGCGAACGGCCGATCGTCGCTGCGACCCGAAGCTCGTCGTTCCGGGGGCGAAATCAGTGGTGATCGTGGCGGTCAACTACCACACCGACGTGCCGACGGCCCGCGAACCCGACGAAGCCTGCATCTCCCGCTACGCCTGGGGCAACGAGTACCACCGGGTGCTGGGCGACGGGCTCGAGTCTTTCTACGCCGAGCTCTGCGACCTCTTCCCGGGACTCAACGGGCGCTGGTACGTCGACACCGGGCCGGTGCTCGAGAAGGCCTGGGCCGAGCGCGCCGGCCTCGGTTGGATCGGCAAGCACACCAACCTCATCCATCGCGACCTGGGTTCCTGGATCTTCCTCGGAGCCCTGATCCTCGATATCGAGCTCGAAACGGGCAGCGCACACGGCGACTACTGTGGCACCTGCAGCGCCTGTATCGATGTCTGCCCCACCGACGCCATCGTCGCCCCGTACGTGCTCGACTCACGGCGTTGTATCTCTTACTTGACGATCGAGAACCGCGGCGCCATCCCGCCTGAGTTTCGCCGGGCGATCGGCAACCGTGTGTACGGCTGCGACGACTGCCAAGACGTTTGTCCGTGGAACCGGTTCGCCCACGAGGGCGCGCGGGCGATCGATTTCGCCCCGCGCCCGGGCACCTCCGGTGCCAAGCTGATCGATCTGCTCGCCCTCACCGAGGAAGAGTTCCGCGCCCGCTTCAAAGACAGCCCGGTGTTGCGCGCCCAACGGCGTGGGTTCGTCCGCAATGTCGCCGTGGCGCTAGGCAACAGCGGTGACCCGCGAGCCGTCACCCCCCTCGTACAGCAACTCGACGACGACGACGAGCTCGTCCGCGGACACGTGGCCTGGGCGCTGGGTGAGCTCGGCGGCAATCGGGCTGAAAAGGCGCTGCGCGGGCGGCTGGAAGCCGAAGAAGTCTCGTGGGTGCGCGACGAGCTCGGCGCCGCGCTCGACGCCCTCGGCTCGGCCGGAGACAACACCCCTGCTCTAGTCGGTTAGCACCGCTTCGTAGAGCTCGGCGCGGTGGGTGCGGAGCTCTTCATCCGTGAGCCCCGCGATCTCGTGGGGAAACACGATCCAGCGGTTGTCTGCCACTGTGTAGTAGTCGGGCTCGAGGTCGGTCTCGTTTTTCTCGGGTTTGTAGTAGACGGTCGCCACCCGGCACTCCGGCGTGTTGCGCCGTGCCTGCGCTTTGATTTCGCCCAGGATCGCCACCATCGTGTGCCCGGTGTCGAACACGTCGTCGACGATCAGCAGCCGATCGTCGGCGCTGATGACGTCGATGACGTGCCCCAGCCCCTTGATCTCGACCCCCCCGTTGCCGCGTTGCATGCCGGCATACGACTGCGTCTTTATGGTCGTGTGGTAGGGCTCCTGCCCGCGCAACCGGAAGAACTCGTGGATAGCGACGCCCGGCGGCGTGCCACCGCGCCAAACACCGATCAGATAGTTGGGGCGGAATCCGTCGTCCCACACCAGGCGGGCAAGCTTGGCGGAGTTCACCAGCAGGGTTCGGGCGTCGACGTAGACTTTTTCCGAGGCGTCCGACATGGGGCCCTAGCAGGTGTTGAAAAACTCCCGGGGGTTATTCAGCACCCTGCTAAGGTATCATCGGTGAGCGGCGGGCCGCAGCGTGACGATGACGCACACGGTAGCCCCGGCGATGATACCCAGCAACGACGGCCACAGGTTTCCCGGGCCTGGGACCTCTCCGGTCCACCACAGGGCCAGCAGCCAGACGGTGACCGACGCAGCGACGGAGGCGAGAGTCGCAGCGTGGTCGGCGCGCGGCCAGTACAGGCCGGCGATCAGCGGCACCGCCAGCACGACCACCAGGATCGTGTAAAAGGCGCTCAAGCCGCCGAGAATCGAGGGGAACGGCAGCGCGATCAACACCGAAGCCGACAGCCCCACGATGGCGGCGATGCGGCCGGCGCGCAGCAAGCCAGCATCGTCGACATCGGGGTTCCAGAAGCGCTGGTAGAAGTCACGCGCCATCGATGTCGACAGCATGAAAAGGACAGCGTCGGCCGATGAGAGCTCGGCCGAGACCACCGCGGCGAGGGCGAGCAACCCGACCGCCGGCGGCAATATCTCGACCAGCATCTGCGGCAACACCCAGCCGCTGTTCTCAAGGGAAAGCGGCACCGGCCAGTAGCTTCTGGCCAGGATACCCATCGCCACCGGGATGAACGCAAAGCCGGCCAAACCGACGGTGCTGAGCAGCAGGCCCTGCCGCACGGCGGACTCGTCGCGGGCCCCGAACGCCTTCTGCAACAGCCCGGGAGAGATCACGAACGAGGTCCCCAGCACGGTCACATACCCGGCTATGCCGAGGCCGCCGATGCTCAGCGGTGACAAGTACTCCGCCCCCATCGTCTCCGCGGTCCCCCGCAGCGCCTCGAAACCACCGAGAACACGCGAAGCGGCGAGCAGGGCGACCGGAAAGGCGACCAGCTTCACTGCTAGCTGGACGACGTTGACGACCGCCGACGACCACAATCCACCGGCCGCGTAGTAGACCAGAACCACGCCGCCGCCGAGGACGATCCCGTAGCTCAGTCCGACGCCGCTGAAGGCCTCGACGACATAACCGATGGCGACGATCTGCGACATCAAGATAAGCACCGAACCAAACCAAAGGAACCCCATGACGATGGACCGGAGGGCGCCGCCGAAACGAATCTCCAGATAGTCGCCCACCGTCAAGCACTCGAGGTCGCGGGCCACCCGCCACATGCGGGGGCCTACGGTCAGGGCGAGCACCAACGTTCCCAGCACCGCCGACCCGGTCCACCATACCGCCGCGGCGCCGATGTCGTAGGCGAGTCCGGCGACCCCGACTGTCGTCCCCGATCCGATGTTCGCCGCCAACACCGTGGCCGCCAGCAACCCCGGCCCAAGGCGCCGTCCGGCGACGTAGAAATCCTCCGCCCGGTGCACCCGGCGACTCGCCCACAAGCCAACGCCGACCAGGACGAGGCCGTATAAGATCAGGACGATGATGGCCGCTGTGTTCACCATGAACGAGGGGTCGATGCGGGACGTCGAGAGCGTGGCTCGCCAAGACCTTAACCCGGATTTCTTACCGGGTGGCATAGCGAGCGAGTACGAGGCGTGTGAAGACAAGGTGCGCGCCGGTTCGGGCGCGGAGACGTACTTCTCAGCACGTCGAGCACCCGAAGCAAGCGCAACACAGTACTCGCGCGCCATCGCGCTCGCGCAGTAGCCCCCCCGGTAAGAAGTCCGGGTTAACAGCAGGCAATGGCGAACGTGCGGTGGGCCCGGTTACGCCGCCAAGGGCGCAGATGCACGGCGCCGCGGGGACAGAGTTGACGCTTTGCCGTCGCCCCCATAAGCTGCCCGCAGCCCACCCGGTTATGTCGTCGAACCGGTTCTTTTCAGCCACAGTGCACCGGCCCACCCGAGCAGGGGTGACTCGCGAGGGCCTGCCGGCAGGGGCGCCTTGTTGCAGCACGTTTCCCGCCGCCGTCTATTCGCGACGTGCCCGTGCGGGCCGACTCAGAGTAAGGACGCACGGGGTCCATGAGCAACGACTTCATCCAGCGAGTACGCGAATTCTCGGACGAGATGGTCGCCTACACCGCCAAGCACGTGCCTGTCGAACACGGGGTTCCCCAGGGCCTGAACCTCAAGACCAAGGAAGAGGTGCTCGCCTACATCAGGGAGCACGAGATCACCTCGATCCGCCTGTGGTTCACCGACATCCTCGGCTTTGTCAAGAAGTTCGAGGTCACCCCGGCCGAGATCGAAGGCGCTTTCGATGAGGGCATGGGCTTCGACGGCTCCTCCGTCGAGGGCTACCAGCGCATCCACGAAAGCGACATGGTCGCTTTCCCGATCCCCGAGACGGCACAGTTCATCCCGTTCCAGGTGGGCCCGGCCCGTTGCATCCGCATGTTCGCGGAGATCCGCAGCCCCGACGGCACGCCGTACGCCGGCGACCCGCGCGTCATCTTGCAGCGTGGGCTGGGGCGGCTGAAAAAACACGGCTTCTCGCACATGAACATCGGCCCCGAGGCCGAATTCTTCTACTTCGCCTCCGACCGGGCCCCCGAAGTGCTCGACAAGGCGGGCTACTTCGACATGGTCCCGGTCGACGTCGGCGACGACTTCCGTGAGGCGACGCGGTTCGCCCTGCAGGCGATGGGCATCAACGTCGAGTACATGCACCACGAGGTAGCCCACAGCCAACACGAGATCGATCTCAAATACTCCAGGGCCCTGTGCATGGCCGACAACCTGCAGACGTACAAGTGGCTGGTCAAAGAGATTGCGCGGCGCAACGGCATCTACGCGACGTTCATGCCCAAGCCGCTCTCGGACCAGAACGGCAGCGGCATGCACGTCCACCTGTCGATCTTCAGCGACGAGAAGAGCAACGCTTTCTACGACGCCAACGACGCCCACCACCTGTCGAAGACGGCACGCCACTTCCTCGCCGGCGTCCTCGCCAACGCCCGCGGCATGTGCCTGATCACCAACCAGTGGTACAACTCGTACAAGCGGCTGGTTCCCGGCTACGAGGCGCCGGTGTATATCGCCTGGGCGGAGCGCAACCGTTCGGCGCTGGTCCGGATTCCGATGTACAAGCCCGGCAACGAGGTGGCCACCCGTATCGAGCTGCGCTTCCCCGACGCCGCCTGCAACCCGTACCTCGCCTTCGCGGTGATGCTGTCGGCCGGCCTCAAGGGTCTCGACGACGAGCTGCCGCTCGCTGATCCGGTGATCGACGATTTGTATTGCTACACGCCACTGCAGCGCGAGCAACAGGGCATCGACTCACTGCCCCACGACCTCTACGATGCGATCCAGGCGGCGATCTCTTCCGAGGTGGTTCGCGCCACGCTCGGCGATGACGTTCTTGACAAGCTCCTCGAAACCAAGCTCGAGGAGTACGAGGGGTATCGTCTGCACGTATCGCATCGAGAGTTCGACGAAAGCATCAATCTGTAGGGCGGTCGGGACGGCTCCTGAAAAGGGATTCGGGGGATGACACCGAGCACGGAAAACACCGATCAATTGCTCGAGTGGCATCCCGGCCCAACCGACGCCGCGACCACCAACGTCCTCGCGGCGCTGGCTTGGGGGGCGCGGCGGGCTTGGAAATCCAAGCTTCTGCTCGGCTACCTGTGGCTGTTCTACTTCCTCCTCGTCGAGGGCGCCGGCAGCGTCGTCCTGGCGGCGCTGCGCGCTTCCACGAGCTGGTCGACGACGGCACGATCGCTGGCCGCGGAGTCGGTTGCCGGCTCGTTGTTCTCGGCCCCGACCCTCGACGCTGGCTATCGCACCATTTTGGTCGAATCGGTGGCCCGGCCTCTGTGGAGCCCGAGCGCCTACTTCGTCCTGTTCTTCGGGGTCATCGCCGGCGGCTCCATCGCCTACCTGCATGCCCCACGCCCGGCGCCTCTGCTCGCCCAGCTAGGGGCGAGCTGTGGGATCTACCTGGGGCGCTTCGTGCGTCTGATCCTGATCGCGGCGTCGATCTTCTGGCTGCTCACCGTCAGCGCTGCGGCTCTGTTCGGTTCGGGCACGGCCGGGTCGTCGGTGTGGGTCCGCGTCGTCTTGATTCAGATCACGATTGCGTTCTGGGCGGCGGTTGTCGACTACACACGGGTGCGGACCGTGGCGCGTGACAGCCGCTCGATGTTGATGGAGACCCTGCGGTCATTGGGGTTCGTGGTTCGCAACCTGCCCCGCATCCTGTCGCTCGAGATCCTGTTCGTGGCCCTCGCCTTCGTGACCGGCGCGGTAGTGCTCACGGCGGCGGGTGCCTTACGGGGGCTTCTGCCGGCAGGGGAGGTCGCCTTCGTCGCCGAGCAGGTCTACGTGATCGCGCTGTTGTGGGTGCGCCTCACCGTGTGGGGGGCGATGCTGGCCCTGTACCAGGGCATCTCCCTCGAGCGCCTGTCGAGAGCCAGCGGCTAGGTTACCGACTGGCTACGCCCGCCATCGACGGCGATCGTCGTGCCGTGAACGTAGGCGGCCTGCTCCGAGGAGAGAAAGACGACCACGTTGGCGAACTCCTCCGGCGTCGCCAGTCTGCGGAGCGGAACCATCGAAGCCCAGTTCTTGAACACTTGATCCTCCGCGATACCGTCGCGCGCCGCGATGTTGGCCGCCAACTGGCCCAGGCGGTCGGTGGTCGTGTAGCCGGGACAGACGTTGTTGATCACCACCTGATCCGGGCCGACCTCGTTGGCCAGGGTCTTTGCCCAGCCGACGACGGCCATCCGGATGCTATTGGAGAGAATCAGCCCATCAACGGGCTGCTTCACCGAGGTCGACGTGATGTTGATGATGCGGCCCCACCGCTGCGCCCGCATGGCGGGCAACAGCCGCCGGGTGAGCTCCACCGCGGACATCAGGGTCAAGTCGACGGCGGCCCTCCAGTCGGCTTCGCTCAAATCATCGAAAGTGCCCGGCGGCGGGCCTCCGGCGTTATTGACGAGGATGTCGATCGTCCCGAAGTGCTCGAGCGCCGCGCCGGCGAGCGTATCGATCTGCTCTACCGACGTCAGGTCGGTCGGAACCCCGAGTACCTCGACCCCTTCCGCTTCCAGGGCGGCGGCCGCGGTGGCGAGCTTGTCCTCGCTGCGGGCGCAGATCACCAGGTTCGCCCCGGCCCTCGCCAAGCCGATGGCGGATGCCAAGCCGAGGCCTTGAGACGCACCGCAAACAACGGCAGCGCGGCCGGCCAGATCAATCTTCATCGCCACCCCGCAGGTAGGCGTCGTCGCCGCGGAGCCAGTCGTCGCGAATCGGGCTGAAGCAATCGAGATCTACGGTGTCTTCGAGGGCAACCGCGGCGTGCTCGACGTTCGAGGGGATGACCAAGGTCTCGCCGCTGCGAACGTCGATCACGCTCCCATCGTCCATCGTGAACCGCAGGCACCCCGAGACGACATAGGTAATCTGCTCGCTCTCGTGGCTGTGGGCCGGTACCTCGGCGCCTTCGGCGAGCTCGACGATCGCCGCCATGACCTTCTCCCCGGTGACGATGCGGCGCTTGATCTTCGACGAAAGTATCTCCTGCGGGATGTCGTCCCAGGCCGTATGACGGACCACGTCTGCCTCCTCGGTAATCGGTACACAAATCGGGCAACGAATTTGTGGGAGTGTGCGCTACAATCAGGGAAGGTCGCAACGTAGCATGGGATTTCAGGCCCATCAACGAAGCACGCACAAGCTGGGGACAGACACTCGTCGTCGTCGGGACGTGTGCGCTCCTCAGTGCCCTGGCGATGGTCCTCGACTGGCGGATCCGGCCCCCGGGTCCCAGCCTCCCGCCGTTGCCTCTCGCCCTCGTCGTCTTCTTTGCGGTCTTCTGCATCATGGCCGCCTTCGCGGTCTGGACCGCCACCAGCCTCGGGTTGCTGTCGTTTCTCCTTCTCTCGCGGCTGTCCGTGCGCCGCAAGTGGCTGCGCTTCGCCGTCTACGGGGTCGGGGCCGGATTTCTGATCTACCTGACCAACGAATTGTATCTGGCGATCGCGGGAGCTCCGTTTCGCCCCGGCCCGGTCTACAACCTCGACAACCACCTCAAGGTGTTCACGCTGTCGGCGCGGGCGGCGTTCTCTGAGGAGACGATGTTTCGGTTGTTCGCCATCCCGTTTTTGGTCTCGTTAGGGATGCGCTTCTACGGCTGGCGTCCGCGCTTCGGCTTCGAGTCAGCCGCCTCGGACCAACCGCGGGTGCCTACCAGCCCCCCCAAGCGGCTGGTGCTGATCGCCCTGCTGGTCTCGGCGTTGATGTTCGGCGTAGCGCATGGCACCAACCCGGTTGCCGCTTCCCTGTTCGGACTGGTTCTCGGAGTGGCGTTCCTGCGCGGTGGCTGGGAGTCCGCGGTAACCGCCCACTTCCTGGGCAACTACCTGCTGTTTGCCGGCATCTATTTATGAAACCCACAGTCGCTTTTTTCGTCGAATATGCAAGCAGGCTGCGGAAGAACTCCCGGGGGCGCCTCGGGCCGAGGCCGACGATTTGACGAGAACCTGAGAGAGGAGACCCGATGTTCGAGTTCATGGGGCTGATCGGGCTGATCTTCGTCGTTGGCCTGGTCCTGCTGGCGGGCTGGATCGTGCTGCTGCCCTTCTACCTGCTGTTCCGGCTCCTGGGTTTCGCCATCAAGGTCGGCTTCGCAGGCATCTTCGTGGCCTTCTGCGGGATCCTATTGCTGCCGCTATTCGTGGTGATCGGGGCGATCCTCTTCCTCAAGGTCCTGATTTTCGGGATCCCACTGCTCATCGCCATCGCGCTGTTGAGCTGGCTGGCGGGCTTTTTCCGCCGCGACGAACGGGCCCCCATCATCGTTCAGGCGGTGCCGCCGGCGGCGCCGTAATCTCGCGACCGTCGAGCACCCCGCCGGCGATCTTCCCGGAGTTCGTGGGCACGGGCGTGCCGTGACTCGGCGTCGGCTACCAAGCAGCAGCATTCGACTCATGAGACGCGACGTTCGGCGAGATCCCGAAACGCCCGCCGCACCTCGACCCGCACCATCTTCTTCCGCCAGTAGTACATCAGGTCGGTGTTGTCGAGCGGCGTGGCGGCCTTGAAAGCTGCCTCAGCGACCGCATCCAGGCGGTCGTCGGTCAGTTCGCCACCCTCGAGAAGACCGGCGACGTCGACTTCAACGGGGTGGGTGTGCACGGCACCGAGGACCAGACGGGCGTGTGAGATCGTGTTGCCCCGCATCGCCAGG
>JADFNY010000365.1 GCA_022563115.1 Acidobacteriota bacterium
TCCTTGAGCAGCGCGCAAAGCGGCAGCAGGATGAAGAAGGGCCGGTCGTTACGCTCCAGCGCCAGCCACACGAAGGCGAGCTGAACCGCCAGGACAACGATATCGAGCCGCGCCGGGTTGGCGGCGCTGAACAGAACCTGGTAGTTGAGGAACAGAATCGCCGCCAGGAAGTAGCCGGCCGCGGAATCACGCGCCAATGCGCCGGCGGTGAACAACGCCGCGAACATCGCCAGGGCACAAACGATGCCGAACCCGAGCGTCAGCCGGCCGGGAAACAAGAGACCGACGGTGAGCGGCACCAGGGGACGGTAGACGAACGGGGCGCGACCTTCCAACGTCATCGTCGAGGCGATCGCCTCGTAGTCGGCGGCGTCACCGACCATCCGGATCCCGGTGGAGGAGGCTAGGTGCGCGCGGGCAAAAGCGAGGATCACCAGCAGCAGCACGAAGGTCGCCAGTGCGGCGCGTTGCCGGCTCATGAGCGCTAGCGTCCCTCTGCGTCGGCGAACGGAAGGAAGAGGCGCTCGTATTCCTTGAGGGCGAAGGAGTCGCTCATGCCGGCGATGTGGTCGGCGATGAGTCGCACGAACTCGGGCTTACCCTGATAGCGGGTTTCGACCTCTTCGGTGACCCGGGTGCCCGGCACGTCGCGCAGGTAGGTTCCGCCGTGGGTCGTCCGGTAGCGCAGCAGAACGTAGTCGTCGAGCTGCAACGGATCGCGGTAGTAGGCGGCGAACAGGCCGCGAAGGAACGTACGGGCACGCGCATCCAGCCGGCTGACGGTGAACGACCGGTACACTTGCGCCTCGACGAACGCTTCCAGCTCGGCCGCCATCTTGGCCACCGACGGCGACAGCACGATGATCTCGCGAGGCGCATCCGGGTCGGCGTCGAGTTTCTCGTCGAGCCTTGTGGCAGCCTGCACGACGGCGTCTGACACGAGCAGGTGGATCATGCCGCGGATCAGCGCGTTCTGGCGCCCGTACCGGCCCTGTCGTGTTCGGTAGGAATCGCCGAGCTTGTGGGCCACGACGCTGCCGATCTCCAGCCGCTCGGCGGCAAGCAACGACACCTGGCCGGCGCGGATGCCGTCCTCGAGATCGTGGGTGAGGCGCGCCAGGCGGTTGGCCAAAGCGACCACCTGGCCCTCGAGTAGTGCCGGCACCCCGACATTGAGTCCCTCCTCAACCCAATCGGGGTACTCGATCGGGTCGTCCGTCGGGGCCCGTTTCCAGATTCCTTCCCGCACCGCGTCGGTCAGGTTGAGGCCGGGGTGGTCGTAGCGTTGCTCGAGGCGGTCGACCACCCGCACCGACTGATAGTTGGCCCGGAAGCCCCCCGACGCGGCAAGCACCGCCGCGTCGATGCCGTCGACCCGCTCGCTACCGGCGAGGATCCCCGCCATCGTCTCCTGTCCGGAGGCGCCGAACGGCGGTTGGCCGAGGTCGTGGCCGAGGGCGATTGCTTCCACCAGATCTTCGTTGAGCCCCAGCGCCCGCGCGATCGTTCGGCTGATCTGGGCGACCTCCAGCGTGTGGGTCAGGCGGGTGCGGTGGTGATCGCCCTCATAGGGGACGTACACCTGGGTCTTGTGCTTCAGGCGGCGAAAGGCCAACGAGTGGAGGATGCGGTCGCGATCGCGTTGAAAAGCGGTTCGATAGGCGAGCGTGCGCCCGCTGTCGACGAGGACGTAGCGGCGAGCGGCATCGGCGCTGGGCCTCGCGTACGGCGCCAAGGTCTGTGCTTCGACAGCTTCCAGGGCAGCGGTGTCCCGACCGCTGAACTTCTTGGGCATCGCGGTGCGCCGTGCGAACGTTCCGGTGTGCAGTAATCTTCCTTGGTGGTCGGTACGGATAGTACCGCCTCGCTTCCAACCGGGCGCTGAAAACTCCCTGGAGTTCTTCAGCACCCGGTCAACAGCCCACTGAATCGGCTCGACTCTACGGCCCATGGCGAATCCACCACAGCGTCGAGCGACCGCGGCGGCGAATCCACCGCACGGGCGAACTACCGCGGCGTGCCGGTCGCGACGGTTGTCGTCGTTGTTGGTGTTGGCGCTGCTGGTGTCGGGGTGCGCCCGGCCGGACGACTGGCTGCAGACCTATCCCGACGTCGCCGCCCGCGCTCGTCAGGATCCGGAGTCGTTTGTCCTCGACGTCCAGAGCCGCTGGGACGATCTGCGCGGCATGGTGGGCTCGTACCAGGTTCGCGCCAGCCAAGGGGTTGGCAGTCGGACGATGGACACTCAGATCCACCTGTTGCGCGACCGCTACGTTGATATCCAGGTGCTGGCCCCGACGGGAAGCACCGAGGGGTATCTGGTTGCCGGAGAGAGCGAGGTCGGGTTCTGGACTTCCGATGAAAACCGTCTGTACCGGGGACCGAACGATCCAGGGGCGTTTGGTCGAGCGCTGGGCATCGACCTGACTCCGGCGGCGATCGTCGCCGTGCTGATGGGCTACGGGGTGGATGTCAGCGACGGCCAACCGTCGATCCAATGGGACGAGGCAGCCCAGCGGATTCGGGTTACCGAGGCCGGCACGACTGCCTGGTTGCATCCGCTTTTCGGGCGCTTCGAGCGCGTTGTCGTCAGCACACCGTCAGGGCCGATCGAGATCGAATACGAGGCTTGGTCCCAAGCAGGACCTCCGGTACCACTGCGCATCCGGATCGAAGTCGCATCCGAGGACTTCACCCTGGAGTTGCGGCTGGCGGCGGCGTGGCAGTCGAATCCTGAAGGGCTCGACGAGGCCTATTTCGACGTCTATCCGGTTTCGGGTGCTATCGACGCACCGCTCAGCCTTTTGCAGGCCGAGGGAGGCTTGTTGCGCCGCGGGCTCGGTCGATGAGCCGATGATTCGGCTGCGCGCCTCGGCAAAGATCAACCTGGCGTTGCGCGTCGGTTCTCGCGCAGACGATGGCTATCACCCGGTCGCCACCGTTCTTCAGACGCTGAGCCTGTCTGACCTGCTGTACGCGCGGCTCGCGCATCGCGGCGAACATGCGGCCGGCGGGCCGCCGCCAGCCGAGGAACTCCTGCAGCTTCGCGTCGATGGCGCCGAGTTGTCGCCCGACAACACCGTTCGCCGGGCGGTGGCCGCCATGGCCGCCGAGGCCCGCGACCACGGGGTCGAGCCCCTCCCACTGGCCATGCGGCTGGTGAAGCGGATTCCGCTGGGCGCCGGCCTGGGCGGCGGCAGCAGTGATGCGGTGGCGGCTATGGCAGCGTGCTCGCGGCTCTGGCGGCTGGAGACATCACGGCTAGAGGAATCCGGCGCCTTGCAGCGGATCGCCGAGCAGATCGGGTCGGACGTGCCGTTCTTCCTTCTCGGTGGCACCGCGCTCGGCACCGGTCGCGGGGCGCGGGTTGAATTGCTTGATCCCTTGCCCGCGACCTGGTTCGTGGTCGCGGCTCCACCACTGCACGTGTCGACGCCGGACGCCTACGCGGCATTCGATCGCGATCTCGGCTCCGAAGACGCATGCGCGGTGCCGGTCGTGCCCGCCTACGAGCCCGTGTTCGGCGGCGGGTGGATGGGCAACGATCTTTCGGCGCCGGTCGCCGGCCTCCACCCCGAGGTCGAGGCGGCGCGTCGCCAGCTCGGGGAAGTCGGCGGCGACTGCGCCCAGATGACCGGTAGTGGAGCCGCTTCGTTCGCCGGCTTCAGCGACCGGCGCGCGGCGACGCGCGCCGCCCGTCGGCTGCAAGGCAGGGGGCTGTGGGCCGGGGCATTTGTTTCCATAACGGGAAACGAACACCGGCGTTCGATCTTCGGCGACGTTCCGACTTTGACATCGTAGGGTGGTTTGATGCTTCGCGCGTAGCGCGCCTACAGGGTGGTTTGATGCTTCGCGCGTAGCGCGGCTATAATATGCGTCTCGTCATCCACGCACGTCCCGCG
>JADFNY010000043.1 GCA_022563115.1 Acidobacteriota bacterium
GCATCACGTTCGTCCGTCACGACGGCCGCCGCGAGGGCCGCGGATGCTTCCTTGGCGAGGCGCCGGGCCTCGGAATCGTCGGCATAGGCGGCAATGATGTCTTGGACCAAGGGGTGTCGAACGACGTCGCGCTGGTCGAACTCGACAAAGCCGATGCCGCGGATCTTCTTCAGCAGGCGGTGGGCCTCGATCAGCCCGGACGGCCGGCCGGCCGGCAAGTCGATTTGGGTCACATCGCCAGTGATCACGGCGCGGGATTCCATCCCGATCCGGGTCAGGAACATCTTCATTTGCTCGGCAGTAGTGTTTTGGGCCTCGTCAAGAATGACGAACGAGTCCGCCAACGTGCGACCCCGCATGAAGGCCAGCGGTGCGATCTCGATGTGGCCGCGTTCGATCAGGCGGTTGGCGTGGTCGACGTCGATCAGGTCGTAGAGCGCGTCGTGCAGCGGCCGCAGGTACGGGTTGACCTTCTCGTACATGTCGCCGGGCAGGAAACCGAGCTTCTCCCCCGCCTCGATCGCCGGTCGCGCCAGGATGACGCGCCGTACCTTGCGGTGGTTGAGCGCTTCCATCGCCATGGCCATCGCCAGGTAGGTCTTCCCGGTGCCTGCCGGGCCGATGCCGAAGACGATGTCGTGGCTGCGAATGGCCTCGATGTACAGCTTCTGGTTGGCCCCCTGCGGACGCACCAATCGATCGCGCGCCGTCTGGATGCCGCCATCGCCGAAGAAGCGCTCCAGCGAAACCTGGGGCGCGTCCTTGGCGATCCGCAGCGCTATTTGCACATCATGGTCCTTGAGCTCGTAGCCGTTGGCGATGAGCGCACCGAGCTCGGTCAAGACCTTGGCGGCGATGTCGACGCCATCGTCATCACCTTCGAGAAACACCTCACGGTCGCGTGCCGAGACGGTGATGTCCAGACCCGATTCGAGGTGCCGAAGGTTCTCGTCGTGTACACCGAAGAGGGCCTGCAGCTCCCCTTCGGCGAGAGCGATCTTTCTCATATATACAAACAACCGCGCTGCCTCGCTGGGAGGTCCACGCGGTCTCCGTGATCTATCAGGCTCGTATGCCCATCGGGGTAAATGCTAGCCGGGTGGAGGCGCCAATGTCCAGTGGGGCCGGCTTGCCCCTAGCCGGCACCGACGTCCTCCTCGGGCAATGAGCGGGAAGAGTGAGACCAATCGCGCGATTCGCGTGATTTGTCGAGAGCAGGGGGTGGGCCATCAAGAAATAGAAAAGGTTCCGAGTTGCTGCGGGAGGCGGGAGATCACGAAAACAGGCACCCCAAAGCTACTATGGATGGTGGGTTAAACGGAGTTCAATTTTTTCGATTTCCCGCCACCCGCCCCCAGCCTGTCGGCGCTTTCGGCGCTTCCCTGCCCGCTTTGCGCAGAGGGGGAGACCGGAGCCGGGCGCCAGGGGCGTTCATGTCCCCGGCCCGTCGGACCCGCGGCGAAGTCGAGACCGAAGAGGTTCGGCGTCAACGGCTCTTGCAGCGAATCTCGAGCCAGCGCTGGGGGATTCCTCGGTCGAGCCCTCGAAGTTCGCAGAGCTAGGTCACTGGTCCGGCGAGGAGGCGCAAGCAACCCCGCTGTTCAGTCCCCTGGATCGTCCGGGAGGTTCAGCGCGATGTGAAGCTCGTCGAGCTGCTCTTGACCCACCGGTGCGGGCGCCTCGGTCATCAGGTCGGTGGCGGAGGCGGTCTTCGGAAAGGCGATTACGGCGCGCAGGCTCTTCTGGCCGGAAAGCAGCATGACGATGCGGTCGTATCCCATGGCGATGCCGCCGTGCGGCGGGGCACCGTACTTGAGGGCATCGAGCAGGAAGCCGAACTGCGACTGGGCTTCCTCGGGGCTGATGCCCAGCGCCGCGAAGACCCGTTGCTGGATATCGTTGCGGTTGTTGCGGATGCTGCCGCCGCCCAGCTCCATGCCGTTGAGCACGAGGTCGTAGGAACGCGAGCGGACCGCACGGGGGTTCGATTCCAGCATGTCGAGGTCGTCGGGGTGCGGCGACGTGAAGGGATGATGTCGGGCCGCCATACGGCCCTCTTCCTCGGACGCCTGGAGCAGCGGGAACTCGAGGACCCAGCAGAACTTGAAGCCGCCATCCTCCGGGATCCAACCCTCCTCGCGGGCAAGGTCCTTGCGGACGGCCCCCATCGTGACGCAAGCGATCTCCCACTCGTCGCCGGCGATCAGCAAGGCATCCCCCACCCCGGTGCCCGTTGCCTCGCATAGCGCATTGAGGATCTCGTCGCCGAGGAACTTGGCCACCGGCGACTTGAAGCCGTCTTGGTTGCGTTGGATCCACACCAGACCCTTGGCGCCCTGCGACTTGGCCAGGTCGGTCAGCCTGTCGAGCCGGGCGCGGCCGGCGGCGGCACCGCCGGGCCAGCGCAGCGCCTTGATCGCGCCTCCGCTCTCGGCGACGGTGCTGAAGGCACGGAACTCGCCATCGCGGACGATGTCGGTGACGTCCTGCAGCTCGTGCCGGTAGCGCGTGTCGGGGGCATCCGAGCCGAAGCGGTCGAGGGCCTCGCGGAAGGTCATGCGGGGAAACTCGGGGTCAGCCGGCAGGCCGGCGACCTCGAGAAGGCGCCGCATCATCCCCTCTGTGACCTCGAGGACGTCGTCGGGCTCGACGAAGCTCATCTCGATGTCGATCTGGGTGAACTCCGGTTGGCGGTTGGAGCGCAGGTCCTCGTCGCGAAAACAGCGCGCCATCTGGAAGTAGCGGTCGAACCCCGAGATCATCAGTAGCTGCTTGAATAGCTGTGGGCTCTGCGGCAAGGCATAGAACGAGCCCGGGTTGACGCGGCTCGGCACCAGGTAATCGCGCGCTCCCTCGGGCGTGGCGCGGGTCAGGATCGGCGTCTCGATCTCGTAGAAGCCCTGCTCGTCGAGGTAGTTGCGCACCGCGATCGACATCTTGTGGCGCAGCGCGAGGACGCGCTGCAGCGGCGGACGGCGCAGGTCGAGGTAGCGGTACTTCAACCGCAGGTCCTCGAGCGCGCCGGAGTCTTCCTCGACCAGGAACGGCGGCGTCTCGGCCTTCGCGAGCGTATCCGCGCGCCTAACGCGCACCTCGATCGCGCCGGTCGCCAGCCCCTCGTTAACGGTGTCGGCGGGCCGCTCGGCGACCTCGCCCTCGATCTGAACCACCCACTCGGGACGCCATTCCTCGGCGGTGGCGTGGGGCTCGGCAACCTCTTCGGGGTTGAAAACGAGCTGCACCGAGCCGCTGCGGTCGCGGAGATCGACGAAGATCAGGCCTCCGAGATCGCGGCGTCGCCATACCCATCCTTGCAGACGAACCTTCTCGCCGGCGTGTTCGGCGCGGAGTTGACCGCATGTATGGGTTCGATGCATGTCGTTTCCTAGCAGGGTGCCGAAAAACTCCTGGGGGTGCCGTTTAGCCGGTGTGACCGGTTCCGTGCAATTCCTCGGCGAGCACCGTCGCGAGAATCTCGAGCGACACCTCGTGCTGCTCGCCGCTTTCCATCATCTTCAAGTTGCAAACTCCTTTTGACAGCTCGTCCGGACCGAGGATCACGGCGGCCGGCGCCCCGGAGCGGTTCGCCGCCTTCATCTGCGCCTTCATGCTGCGGTCCTGGAAGTCGGCCGTGCAACGCAGGCCGCGACCCCGCAGATCCCGCATGAGTGCCATCGCCTGGGGCATCAGGTCACGGCTGACGGTGACAACGTAGCAGTCCAAGCTGGCCGTCTCTGCACCCTCGGGAAGCGCGAGCACGATGCGCTCCAGCCCCGCCGCGAAGCCGACCCCGGGAACGTCGTCGCCGCCCATCTGCTCGACCAGCCCGTCGTAGCGGCCGCCGCCGAGGAGGGAGTCCTGCGCCCCCAGCGCCGAAGAGGAGATCTCGAACACGGTCCTCCGGTAGTAATCGAGGCCCCGCACCAGACGCGGCTCGATCGTGTAGCCGACGCCCCAATCGCTCAGATAGCCGCACACCTCGTCGAAGTGGGCCCGGTTCTGAGGGCTGAGGTGATCGATGATCTTCGGCAGCTTCTCGATCACCGGCTGGTCCTCCGGCTCCTTGCTGTCGAACACCCGCAGCGGATTGACCTCGTGGCGGCGGCGGGAATCTTCCGACATCTCCCCGAGGAAAACCTTTTGGGCGTCGACGAGCTTCTCCATGTAGGCGGGCCGGTCGTCAACGTCGCCGACGCTGTTGACGACGAGCCGCAGCGACTCGATCCCGAGGTCGCCCAGCCAAGTCATCGCCATGTCGATGATCTCGGCGTCGAGGGCGGCTGATTCGGAGCCCAGCGCCTCGACGCCGATTTGATGGAACTGCCGGTAGCGTCCCTTCTGCGGGCGCTCGTATCGGAACATCGGTCCGATGTAGTAGAAGCGCGCGACGTCTTTGCTGTGCCCGAGCTTGTGCTCGAGGTAGGCGCGGATGACCGGTGGCGTGCCCTCCGGACGCAGGGTCAGATCGTGGCCGCCCAGATCCGTGAAGCGATAGGTTTCCTTTTGCACGATCTGGGACGTTTCGCCCGTGCCTTTTTCGAACACGACGCTGTCTTCGAAGATCGGCGTGCGCATCTCGCGGAAGCCATAGCGCGCGAACGTCTCGCGCGTTGCGCCCTCGACACTCTGCCAACGCTCCACCTCCGGCGAGATGACGTCGCGCGTTCCGCGCGGCGCTCGCAGCGCTTGACGCGCGCCGCCTTCGGGCTGTTGTTCGGTCTCGCTCATGCGTCGTCCCACTTGGCCTCGGGCGGGATCATCTGCCCCGCCCCTTCCTTCAGGTACTGCTCCTTGATCTCGACGTAGTGACGCCCGTGATCGAGGATCCACTCCACATCTTCGTCGTTGAGCCGGCGTGAAAAACGCGCCGGGCTCCCGACGACGAGTGTCCGCGGCGGCACCACCATCCGCGGCGGCACGAAAGCGTTCGCTCCGATGATGCACTCCTCTCCGACGACCGCGCCGTCAAGGACCGTCGCGCTCATGCCGACGAGCGACCGCCCACCGATGTAACAACCGTGCAGCACCGCCCCGTGCCCGACTGTCACCTGCGAGTCCAGGACGGTGGGTTCCTTGCCCGGAGAGCAATGCAGAATTGTACCCTCCTGGATATTGGTCGCGGACCCGATGCGGATCGGACCGACGTCGCCACGCAACACACAGCCGTACCAAACGCTGGCATCGCGGCCGATCTCGACGTCGCCGATCACCACCACGTCCTCGGCGAGGAACACCGTAGCGTCGATGCGCGGCGTGGAGCCCTGGAACGACCGGATCATGACGGCCTCGACCTGATCACTTCACCGACCGAGATCTCGTGGGTGCCGTCATCGGCCCGCACCCTCAGATGGCCGGCGTCGGTCAGACCGTCGGCGACGCCCTCGATAAGGCCCGCTTCCGTCTGCACGCTGACGCTGCCGCCGATACTCTCGGGCGACAGCTCCAACCAGCGTTCCCGGATCGGCGCCATGCCGTGCTGGCGCCAGGCCGACTCCCAGGTGTCGAAGGAGTCGAGCAGAGCCGCCAAGACGTCGAGCCGCGACACCCGATGCCCGAGCTGCAGCTTGACGCTGGTGGCGCGTCCACGCAGCTCGGCGGGAAAGTCGTCGACCTCGTGGTTGACGTTGACGCCGATGCCGCACACCAGGAAATCGAAACCCTGACCGGTGGTCTCGGCCTCGACCAGAACGCCCGCGATTTTGCCGTCGAGGATGAAGCAGTCGTTGGGCCAGCGCAACCACGGCTTGCTCGGCAAGAACACGTCGAGCGCTTCCGCCGTGGCGATGCCGGCCACCAGCTGCACGGCGCTGCCCGATTCGGCCGCCGGAAACTCGGGGCGCAGCAGCAGGGAAACATAGAGGCCGGCGCCGGGCGGCGACACCCAGCGTCGCTGCCAGCGGCCGCGTCCTTCGGTTTGCTCGTCGGCCACGACCACGGTGCCGTCCGGCTTCCCCTCCCGGCCGAGATCACGGGCTACCTGGTTGGTGGAATCGACGGTGCCGAAGTAGTGAACCACGGCGCTGAAACGCGACTCCGGCAAGGCGGTAGCGACGTTGGCCAGAGACGGCATCTCACCCGTCCAACGAATCGAGATGTCGGCGCAGGCGCTCGGCCTCGGCGCTGAGCTCATCGCGTCGGGTGCCCACCTTCTCGACCACCTCGGTGGGGGCGTTGTTGACGAACCCGTCGTTGGCGAGACGCTTCTCGAGCCCGGCGAGGTCGGCCTCGACGCCCTCCAGCTTGCTGCGCAGGCGATCCCCCTCACCCTGGAGGTCGACGATGCCGGCGATCAACAACACCGCCTCGACGTCACCGACCGGCACATGCACACCGGCGCCGACTTCCTCGTCGCCGGACCGCAACGACACCGGCTCCGCCTTGGCGAGCAGGCCGAGGTAGTCGGTCAACTCCTCGAGCTCGGCGCGACGTGTGGCGTCGTCGCTGATCAGAATCACCGGTACCTTCTGCCCCGGGCCGATGTTGAAGTCGTGCCGCACCCGGCGAAGCTCGGTCACCAGGGCCTGCAGGTCGGCGACGCGGGCGTCGGCCGCCTCGTCGCGCCACACCACGTGGGGGTGCGGCCAATCCGACAGGCACAACAGCTCGCGATCGCCCGGCAGGCGGCTCCAGATCTCCTCGGTGATGAACGGCATGATCGGATGGAGCGCCTTCAAAGAGCCCTCGAGAACCGCCATCAGGGTGGCCCTCGTCGAGCGCCAGGCCTCCGGATCGTCGCTGCGCAGCGACAGCTTGGCCATCTCGATGTGCCAGTCGCAGAACTCGTGCCATATGAAGTGATAGAGGCCGAGGCTGGCTTCATCGAAGCGGTACTTGCCGAGGTTGTCCTCGAACTCCGGCAGAAGCCGAGCGAACCGCGACAGGATCCAGCGGTCGGCGAGATTGGTGGCCACCGGGTGGGCGGCGTCGGTGACCGCCTGCTCGGTCTCGAACTCGTTACCGAGGTTCATGAGCACGAACCGGGCCGCGTTCCATAACTTGTTGCAGAACGTCCGGTAGCCGGCCAAGCGGTCGCGCGCCAACACCATGTCGGCGCCGGGCGACGCCATCGACGCCAGCGTGAAGCGCAGCGAGTCGGCGCCGAACTCCTCGATCACCTCGAGCGGGTCGACGACGTTGCCGCGCGATTTACTCATCTTGTGGCCGTCCTCATCGCGCACCAGGCCGTGGAAGAAAACGTCGTGGAACGGCACCTGGTCGCGAAAACGCAGCCCCATGACGATCATGCGCGCAACCCAGAAAAACAGGATGTCGTAGCCGGTGACCAGCAGCGCCCCGGGGTAGTAGCGCTTCAGATCGACGGTTTCGTCCGGCCACCCCAGCGTCGAGAAGGGAAACAGCGCCGACGAAAACCAGGTGTCGAGAACGTCGTTCTCCTGGCGCAGCTCGCCGCCGCAAGCACAGGCCTCGGGGTCGTCGACGGCGACGATGGTCTTGCCGCAGGCGTCGCAGTGCCAGGCCGGGATGCGGTGACCCCACCAGAGCTGCCGTGAGATACACCAATCACGGATGTTGGTCATCCACTCGCGGTAGACCTTCACCGTGTGGTCGGGAACGAAGTGGATGCGGCCGTCCTCGACCGCCGCCAGCGCCGGTTCGGCGAGCGGTTCCATCTTCACGAACCACTGCAACGACACCAGCGGCTCGATGATCGTGTCACAGCGGTCGCAGTGGCCGACGGCGTGGACGTGGTCTTTCCGCTCGACCAGGCTGCCGTTCTTCCTCAACCTTTCGACGACGTTCTTGCGCGCCTCGAAGCGCTCCTGGCCGGCGAAATCGCCGGCCAGCTCCGTCATCGTGCCGTCGCGGCCGATGACCTCGACGCGTTCGAGGTCGTGGCGTAGGCCGGCCTCGTAGTCGTTCGGATCGTGCGCCGGCGTCACCTTGACGACGCCGGTCCCGAACTCGGAATCGACGAAGTCGTCGGCGATGATCGACAGCTCGCGGCCGATGATCGGCAGGATCGCCGTCTTGCCCACCAGTTCCGTATAGCGCTCGTCGTCCGGGTTCACCGCCAGCGCCGTGTCGCCAAGCATCGTTTCCGGGCGCGTCGTCTCGACCTCGACGAACGGCGGAACGTCGCCCAAGCCGGCGTCGCGCGCCCAAATCCGCCACCAATCCGGATCTGCATCCTTCAACGGGTAGCGGATGCGCCACAGCGAGCCGCTGGTCTCGCGGTGCTTGACCTCGAGGTCGGAGATCGCGGTGCCACAGCGTGGGCACCAGTTGACCAGGTACTCGCCGCGGTAGATCAGTCCATCTTCATACAAGTCGACGAAGACACGCCGCACCGCCCGCGACAGGCCCTCATCGAGGGTGAAGCGCTCGCGGGTCCAATCGACGGTGAGCCCCTCGCGGCGCATCTGCCCGAGGATTCGGCCACCGTACTCGTCTTTCCATTCCCAGACCCGGCGCTCGAACTCTTCGCGACCGAGCTCGGTCCGGCTCGTGCCTTCCCTGGCGAGCTGCTTCTCGACGACGTTTTGGGTCGCGATACCGGCGTGGTCCATGCCGGGCAACCACAGCACGTCGTACCCCTGCATCCGCTTCCAGCGCGCCATGATGTCCTGGATCGTGTGATCCAGGGCGTGGCCGACGTGCAGCGAGCCGGTCACGTTTGGGGGCGGGATCACCATCGAGTACACCGGCGCCGACGATTCGGGGTCCGGCGTCCCGACGGCACGCTCCTCCCACGCCTTCGCCCACCGAGGCTCCACCGATTCGGGGTCGTATCCCTTCGGCATCTCGTCTCCGGCGGTTGATGCAGGTTTCCACTGGTCGGCCATTTCGGAAAAGACGGTTAGAATTGCGTGGGCACGAATTATAATCCCCGCCGTGCCTATCCCGCTGCGAAGATTCAGCCAGAATTGGCTTGCCAACGACGAGCTGGCGATCGCTCTCGTGCGCTCGATGCAGCCGCGCGACGGCGACCACTTCCTCGAGATCGGCCCCGGCCAGGGGCGCATGACCCGGGCTCTGCTGCAACACCACGTCAAGGTGACGGCGATCGAGGTCGACAAGCGTTGCTGCGAAGCTCTCGAGGCGCTCGCCACCGACTCCGCCGGCAGGCTCTCGGTGATCCAGCGCGACGTCCTCGAGTGGGATCCGGCCGGGCTCGGCGAGCCCGGGCTACGGTTCGTCGGCAACCTACCGTACGCCATCACCAGCCCCATCTTGCGCTGGACGGCCAAGCACCACCACCTCGTCCACGACGCCCACTACATGGTCCCCGCCGACGTCGCGGAACGCATGTTGGCGGCGGCCGGCTCCTCGGCACGCGGCCTCCTGTCGGTGCTCGTCGGCTGGTTCTTCGACGGCAAGGTGGTACGCCGCCTGGGCCCAGGCGCCTTTCGTCCGCAGCCCAAGATCGAATCGGCGTTCGTTCGTCTGACCCCGCACGAGCCCCCGGCCTGCGCCGCCGGCGAGGCGCATCGCCGAGCGGTCGTGCAGGGCGGGTTCGCGCACCGGCGCAAGACGCTGGTGAACTCGCTGCGCCAATCCGGCTGGGAACGCGATGACATCGAGGTTGCGCTCGCGGCGGCCGGCATCGACGCCGGGGCGCGGGCGGAAGCCGTCGAGGTGGCGCAATTCGCCCGGCTCGCCGAAGAGCTGCCGGAGCTGGACCGGTGAACGACGCCATGGCGGTGCCGTCGCTGGCCTATTCGATCATCCTGGCGGTCATCCAGGGGCTGACCGAGTTCCTCCCGGTGTCGAGCAGCGGCCATCTCGCCGCGGCGCAGCTCGTCTGGCCGGCGATGCAGTTTCCCGGCGAGTTCTTCGAGGTCGGCGTGCACCTCGGGACCACCGTCGCGGTGCTCTTCTACTACCGCCAGCTGATCGGGGACATGATGCGAGGGATGCCGGACAACAAAATGGTCGGCGGCCTCTTTTCCCGTCAATGGGTCGCCTACATCGTCCTGGGATCCATTCCGACCGCGGCCATCGGCCTCGGGTTCGAAGACGCGATCCGCGGCGTTTTTCAACGCCTCGATCTCATCGCCCTGTGCTTGGCGTTGACCGCGGTCGTCCTGATCGCGACCCGCTTCGTGCCGCGCCGCGAATGCGTCATCACCCCGGCGCTCGCCATCGCCATCGGCATCGTTCAGGGGGCGGCGATTCTACCGGGCGTGTCGCGCTCCGGTGTGACCATCTCCCTCGCCTTGATGCTCGGCGTTGCGCACCGTCAGGCGGTGACGTTTTCCTTCCTGCTCTCGGTTCCGGCCATCCTCGGCGCCACCTTGATCGTCGGCCTCGATGTGCTCGAAACCCCCATTGGCACGGGGATCTTGTTCGCCAACATAGGCTTTGCTACGCTCTGCGCTGGGGCGGTTGGATACATTTGCATCGGGCTTGTGCACCGCGCCACCGAGGATAGGTGGTGGCACCGATTCGCTTGGTATCTATGGGCGTTGTCGGCGGTGCTCGCGTGGCTCGCGCTGGGTAGTTCCTCGTAGTTTCGAGCTCGTAGTTTCGAAAATAGGGACCCCGGGAGGCGCTGAGACGCAATGTGCGAAGCCCGCTTCGGAGCCGTAGCACCAGAGGGTCGTACGTGGCTCGCAAACGCAAGCGCCCCGCTTCCCAGCGCCGTTTCCGCGAAGAAGCTATTGGATTCGTCTGCCTGGCCGCCGCCGTTTTCCTGGCGGTAGCTCTGCTCTCATACAGAGCCGCGGACCCCAATCCGTTCGACTTCGCGGCCAGCGCCCCGATCCGGAACTGGGCTGGCCCGGTGGGCGCGACCCTGGCGGCGCTTGCCTTCCAGTTGGTCGGACTCGGCGCCTGGTTGTGTGCGTTCGTCCTCGCATTGGTGGGCTGGAACCGCATCCGGCGGCGCAAGATCGAGTCGCCGTTCACCAAGGCCCTGGGCATCGTCACGTTGACCGCTTCGGTGTGCGGGCTGATCACCATGGGCCTCGGCACGATCGGCTACGGCGGCGGCGCCTTCGCGGCGGGAGGCATCGTCGGATCGCTGAGTGCAGTGGCCTTGTTGTCGGCATTCGGCCCGGTCGGCGGCCCGCTCGTTGCCGTCACCGCAGTGCTGCTGGCGATCATCGCGGCGACCAGGCTATCGATCGAAGGCATGGTGGTGGCGGCGTGTAGGGGGCTGATGAACGCCGTCCGACGCATGCGTACCAGCTTCGCTCACCATCGCGAGCAGCGCCGCAAGGCCAAGGCGCGGCGCTCGGTCATCGACAAGCACGCCACCCGCGAGCGCGCCGAGAAGAAGGCGAAGCGTTCCGGCAAGAAGCTCGACGAGGAGCCGGTAACCGGTGGCCCGCTGTTGAAGGTGAAGGTACCGGTCACCCTCACGCGGCCGGACGCCGAGCTTCCCGGGGTCATGGTCGCGACAACGGGCGAGCGCACGCCCCCGATACGACGACGAACCAAACTAGAGCTCGGGCCGGAGCCGCCACCGGAGCCCAATCCCCTCCCCTTCGAGCAACCGGCGGGGCCGGACGGCTCCTACGCGTTGCCGGACGTCGAGATGCTCGACCTGCCGTCGCCTCACGATGAGATCGACGAAGCGGAATTCGTCGAAAAGGCAAGAGCGATCGCCAGCAAGGGCGCCGAATTCAAGGTCGCCGGCGAAGTTGTGGCGATCCATCCCGGTCCCGTCGTCACGACCTATGAGTTCCAACCGTCGGCCGGCGTGAAGTACAGCCGGATCCTCAACCTCGAGGAGGATCTCAGTCTGGCGCTCCGGGCCGAGAATATTCGCATCGCCCGACTGCCGGGCAAGTCGACGGTCGGTATCGAGGCCCCGAACCGCACCCGCAAGATCATTCGCATCCGCGAGATCTTCGAGTCCCGGCAGTTCCGCAACTCACGCTCCAAGCTCAGCCTGGCGCTCGGCAAGGATATCCATGGCGACAACGTCGTCACCGACCTCGCCCGCGCCCCACACCTGCTGATCGCCGGCACGACGGGTTCGGGCAAGAGCGTGGCGCTGAACGCTATGCTGCTGAGCCTGCTGTACAAGGCCACCCCGGACGAGGTGAAGCTCATCCTCGTCGATCCCAAGCGCCTCGAGTTCGGCCTCTACGAGGACATTCCGCACCTCTTGACCCCGGTCGTGGTCGACGCTGATCGAGCCGCCAACGCCCTCGGCTGGGCGGTGCGCGAGATGGAAAAGCGCTACCGCAGGCTGGCCGAGTTCAGCGTCCGCAACATCGAGCAGTTCAACATGATGTTGCAGCGCGGCGAGGAAGAGATGATCGCCAACGCGAGAAAGTCGCGGGACGGAACCATACGAGCAGACTTCGCGCCCTCGGAGCTCAAGCCGATCCCCTACCTGGTGGTCATCATCGACGAGCTCGCCGACTTGATGATGTGCGCCTCGGCGGCGGTCGAGTTCTGCATCATGCGCCTGGCGCAGATGGCGCGCGCCGTCGGCATCCACTTGATCCTCGCCACCCAGCGACCCTCGGTCGACGTCATCACCGGCACGATCAAGAACAACCTGCCGACGCGTATCTCGTTCCGCGTCGCGTCGAAGACCGACTCGCGTGTCATCCTCGATTCGCACGGCGCCGAGAACCTCCTCGGCAAGGGCGACATGTTGTTCCTCGCCCCCGGCACGTCTCGGCTGCAACGCGTCCACGGCGCCTACGTCGACGAAGACGAAATTTGGGCCGTGGTCGACTTCTGGCGCAACCAGGCGCGGCCGCACTATGAGCGGGACGTCACGCAGACGCCACCAGAAGAGGCAAAGGCCAAGAACGCCGACCAGCGGCTCAGCGACCGCGACGAGTACTTCGAGGAAGCCCTGCGCCTGGTCGTCGGCGCCGGCGAAGCTTCGATCTCCAACATCCAACGCAAGCTCCGACTCGGGTATGCCCGCGCCGGCCGCATCGTCGACATGATGGAGGCCGAAGGCCTGGTGGGCCCACCGGAAGGATCGAAGCCTCGCCGCTTGCTGATCGACGCCTCGTACGTGGCGCTGAACTACGGCAACGAGGCGACGCCGCCGCAGTAGATCCTCGACAGGACCGCCCCGCGCGGGCGCTGCGCGCGTATGAGAAGGTGGAGGATGGCTTTGAAAACAGTCAGCTCCCAGTGGAACCGGCGGACGCTGAGGGCACGAAGCGTCCTTTTGGTCGCCGTCATCGGGATCGTGTCCGCAGGCGCGGCAGGCTGTGCGCCAGATCCTGCATCGGACGAGATCGCTGCGCCGCTGCTGGCCCCGTTTCCCAACATCGTCCTCATCCTTGCAGACGACATGGGGTACGGGGATGTGCGGGCGTACAACCCCGATTCGAGAATCCCGACGCCGCACCTCGACCGTCTCGCCGACCAGGGTATGCGATTCACCGACGCGCATTCTGCATCCGCCGTCTGTTCAGGAAGCCGCTACGCCTTGCTGACCGGACGCTATAGCTGGCGCACGTGGCTGAAGAGCGGCGTGCTCTTCCCGCCGGATGACAGTCCGCTCGTGGACGCCGCGCGACTGACCATCGCTGGAATGCTCGGCGAGCTCGGCTACCGCACCGCCGTCGTCGGCAAGTGGCACCTCGGTATCGAGTGGGGGCTGGACGAGAGCGGTGCGGTCGACTTCAACGAGCCGCTGCACTACGGGCCCAACGACGTCGGGTTCGATGAGTCGTTTATCATTGCCGGATCCCTCGACATGATCCCCTACGCCTTCTACCGAGACCACCATCCGACTGCGGCGCTGACCAACCGGCAGGAACCGCTCACCTTCCCTCGTTTCATCCGTGCAGGCCCGCGGGCCGAGGATTTCGACCCTCGGGACGTTCTCGATCGCATCACCCGGGAAGCCGTCTCCTTCATCGAGAGCAGTGCGGCCGACGGAGCGCCCTTCTTCCTCTATGTCCCACTGACGGCGCCCCACAAACCGGTCTGGCCCGCCGAGCGGTTCGAGGGAGCGACGGCTCTCGGACCCTACGGTGATTTCGTGCACCAAACCGACTGGACCGTGGGCGAAGTGTTGAGCGCCTTGGACAGAACGGGGACCGCAAGCGAAACGCTGGTGGTCTTCGCGAGCGACAACGGCTCCTTCATGTACCGCCGGCCCGAAGGCGAGCTGGATCATCTCGACGACAACACCGTGCAGGGCTATCACCCCGACGATCACGCTCCGAACCACATCTGGCGGGGCACCAAAGCCGATATCTGGGAGGCCGGGCATCGGGTGCCCTTCATCGTGCGCTGGCCCGGAATGGTCGAGCCCGGCTCCTTGGGTGAGCAAACGATCGGGCTGACGGATCTCATGGCGACGGTGGCGGAGATCACCGCCTACGCCCTCCCCGACGACGCCGCT
>JADFNY010000366.1 GCA_022563115.1 Acidobacteriota bacterium
CGGGCTTCGCGAGCATCATGCCACGCAAGAACGGATAGTCGCTGATCTGGTTCGGCCTCGCGGCGATCATTGCCTCCTGGTACTTCTCCAGCTCGTCGAACGCCTCGGCGTAACGACCCATCATCCCCAGGGTCATGGCGCGGCCTTTGTAGGCGACCACCCAGGTGGGATCGACGTCGAGAGCCGCGGTGTATTTCTCGAACCCGAGCTGCGGCTGGCCGCTCACCGTGTACATCTCGGCGAGGCTGTCGTAGGGGTTGACCTGCTCGGGATTCAGCTCGAGATACCTCTCGATGGCGCGCACCGCCTCGGTGTAGCGACCGTGGTCCAGGTAGGCGTAGCCGAGCTGGTTGTGCAGCGGTCCGGAGGCAGGGATCGCGGCCACGCCACGCTCGAGGGACTCGAGCTGCTCCTCGGAAAAACCGAGGACGCCGGCCGAGTACGCCCTCTGCAGTGCCAACCATGCGAGCTCGTGATCCGGGTACCGGGCCACCAGGGATTCGAGCAGCGCCCACGCGCCCTCGAAGTCTTCTTCGTCGAAAAGATAATCGGCTTCGACGTATGGTCGGTCGCGCTCGGAAAGGCGATCGATGTTGGCCTGCACGAACGCGTGGTATTCCTCGGCCTTGGCCGGGTCGGCCATTTGAGGGCCCAGGCGGGCGGCCTGGAACTTGGCGAGCACGAAGTCCGGGTCGATAGCGATCGCCTCTTCGAACCTGGCGAGAGCCTGCGGCATGCGTAGGTTGGTGGCCAGTCGCAGGCCCTCATCGTAGGCGCGCCAGGCATCGAGCGAATCTGTGGTGACATCGGCGAGCCGTTCGCCCGACTCCGGGGTATCGACGTCCAACCCAATGCGGATCCGGGCGACCAGGTCATCGACGAGGCCGAAGATGAACGGGCCGGTGACGCTGTAGGCGTTCAGCACCCGGCCGGTGTTGACGTCCTCGACCTGGGCATCGATGCGGTACTCGGTGCCGGTGTAGTAGAGGTCACCGACGACCACGGCTCCGGCGCCGGAGCGGGCGGCAAAATCGGAGAGCGCGGCGGCGTCGTTGCCCTGCAGGTTTTCCACGCCGAGCCGGGCGACGATCTCCTGCACCCGGCTGTTGCCGACCACGTCGAGGCCCGGTGTCTGGGCCAGCCCGGTGACCAGCATGCTGGGAATACCCTCGGCCATCCACGCCATTTCTTCCGTGCCCGTCCGGTCCCGGAAGGGCAGCACGGCGATTGTCGGCCGACCCGAGGCGCCGATGGCGGGTCCGGACGCCGGGGTGGCGGCGGGGTCTCCGGACGAGTCGCTCGACCCGGTTGGCCCGAGCATCATCCAGGCCGCGAGCCCCAACACGGCGAGTACCGAGAACCCGGCGGCGATCGCGGTCCAGTTGGGGCCGCGGGCCGACTTCGCCGCCGCCGCGACCTCGGCGCCGATCGCCTGGTCGCTCGTCGACCCTCCCGACTGCAGCATTTCCAGCGCCGCCCGTACCTCGGCCGCCGACTGATAGCGCTCGCCGGGGGCCTTCTGCAGGCAGCGTTGAATCACGACCTTCAGCCCCGGCGAGGTCTCAGCCGGGACCTCAGCCGATTCCTTCATGATCGCGGTGCTGACCTCGAAGGCGGTGTCACCGCGGAACGGCAAATGGCCGGTCGCGGCCTCGTAGAGGACGACGCCGAGCGCCCAGATGTCGCTGCGTGGGTCGGCCTCCTGGCCGCGGAGGACCTCCGGCGACATGTAGGAGAGGGTTCCCGACATGCGCCCGGCTTCGGCCGAGGTCACTTCGCGCGTCGCGCTGTCCGCCCCGCCGGCGACCGTCGAGGCGAGGCCGAAGTCGAGCACCTTGGCGCGACCGTCGTGGGTGATCACGATGTTGGCGCTCTTCAGGTCGCGGTGGATGACGGCGTGATCGTGGGCGTGGGCTACGGCGTCGGCGATCTGCGAGCCGTAGCGCACGACCCTCTCCGGGGGCAGGTCGCGGCCGGCGATCAGGGCGTCGAGGGTGCGTCCTTCGACGTACTCCATGACGATGTAGGGGCGGCCGTCGTCCTCGCCGACCTCGAAGACGGTGCAGACGTTGGGATGCGATAGCGCCGAGGCGGCGCGGGCCTCGTGCAGCAGATGATCGCGGGCGGCGCCTTTGTCCACCCCGCGGGTGAATAGCTTGACCGCTACGCGGCGCTGTAGCTCGGTGTCCTCGGCCAGGTATACCTCGCCCATCCCACCGCTGCCGATGAGGTTGACAATCCGGTACCGGCCCAGCGTATCGCCGCTCTCGAGCACGAGCTCTCCGGTCTCGCCGGGCGCGCTTCACCCGGCGTCGTTGTACCGGGAAACTCTACTCGCGTCGGTCATGATTAGACAACGTGGATCAGGCCGACGGGAACACGACGATACAGCGCCGCGGCTATTCGGTCTTCATCCAGTTCGGCGTGGTCGCAGCGCTCGCAGCGCCGCTACTGGTTGCCAGCGCGCCGGTGGTGAACGATTCGATGCAATCGACCGCCAGCACGGTCCTGCGGCCGGTGCCGTCGGTGTTGGTCGTCAAGACGACGACGCCGTGCTTCACCTCGTTGATGTAGTCGAGGCAGCGCCCGCCGGTGCGGGTCTTGATCGGCACCTGTTGGCCGATGAGCTTCTGCAGTTCTTCTTCCACGCCAGCCTACACCCCCGTTTCGAAAACCGTCATATCTTCAACATTGAAGGAAGCTTAGGCAGAGCCTACTCGATTTCAAAGAAAATAAAGCGAAGTTGGCCGCGGCGCTCGATCTGCACCACAACCGGGGAGAGGGCGGGGCTGCTCATCCGTGTTTCTCCCCGAGTGTTGAAGGGTTCGCAGAGGGTATGCTTTCGACGCGATGACTCTCCCAGAAATTCTCACCCGGTGGTTCGACGTGCGCCCGGGCGAAGGGCGCAAAGCGTTGTTTTCCTTTCTCGGCGCCTACAGCGTGATCTCGTTCCTGATCCTCGCCCGGGCGCTGCGTGAGGCCCTGTACCTGAGCGAGTTCGATGTTCGGACCTTGCCGTACATGACCATCGCGGTGGCCGTCCTGAGCCTGCCGACCGCAGCCCTCTTCGGTCGGATGATGGGAAGCGGCAACCTGCACCGCGTTTTCACCGCCTTCATCGTCGGGTTCGGCGTCGTCATCGCCGCTCTGCAGGTGCTGACCGGAGTGGCGCCTGCGGTGGCGAACGTGGCGTTCTTCTTGGTCACCGTTCTGGGAGCTTCGTTGCTGACGTCGGGCTTCTGGATGGTGACCGTCGAGCAGTTCTCGATCCGCCAGGCCAAGCGTCTGTTCGGCCTCATCGGTGCCGGCGGGACGCTCGGGGCGATGATCACCGGCATCTCGTTGAGCTTCCTCACCAGCAGGTTCACGACCGTGCAGCTCGCCCTGGGGCTCGACGTTCTGCTGGCGATGGCGCTGTTTTTCCAGACCCGCATGCCCAAGCTCGCGCCGCACCACCATCGCCAGGAAGGCGAAAAGACGGGGATTCGCGAGGGCCTCGCATTGGTCTTCGAGAGACCGCACCTGCGCAACATCGCGACGCTGGTGTTCGTCGCCACGATGGCTTCGACGATCCTCGACTGGCAGTTCAAGGAGTGGGTCTTCACCAATGTGACGGAGGCCGAAATGACGGGATTTTTCGGTGCCTTCTACGGCTGGACCGGTGTGATCGCGCTGCTCATCCAGGTGTTTGTCGCCGCCCGCCTCATGTCGATGGGCGGGATCGCGACCAGCCTCTCCGTGCTGCCGGTTTTGCTGCTGGTCGGCTCGGCCGGCATGCTGCTGATCCCCTCACTCTTCGTCGCGGTGCTGGCGCGCGGCGGCGACAACACGCTGCGCAAGTCGCTGCATCGTTCCGTTCTCGAGTATCTCTACGTTCCGGTGCCGG
>JADFNY010000367.1 GCA_022563115.1 Acidobacteriota bacterium
TGGGCTGCAGGGCGCGGAAGGCGAAATGGTCTAACGACCCGCCACGCTGTTCCCATTCCCTCACCGCCTGGCGCCACGATCCTGTCTCCGCCCACAGCTCGATCAGGTCGGCAACACGTCGATCGCCGCGGGAGGTCAGCGCCTGGATTTCCGCCGTGCGCGGTGGCATTGCGTCGAGGACGACGTTGGGAACCTTGGCGAGGCGGCGTCGCAGCCAGCGCAGCTTGGCGCGGTACTCCTTCGGGCGGATCTGTTCGGCCCACTGGAACGGCGTTCCCGGCTTGGGAATCAGGCAGTTGACCGACAGGGTGATGGTACCGATGCGACCGCGCTCACGACCCTCTTCGATCATGATGTCGCGCATCGCGACGGCGAGCTCGACGAGGGCCTGCAGATCGGCCTCGGTTTCGCCTGGCAGTCCGATGATGACGTAGTTTTTCAGGTTGTGGGCGCCGGCTCGGAAAATCATCCGTACCTTCTCGAGAATCTCCTCGTTGGTGATCTTCTTCATGATGAACTCGCGCATCCGGTCACTGCCGGCCTCGGGAGCGATCGTGATGGTGCGCTGGCCCGAATCGATGACAGTGCGCAGCAGCGGCTCGCGCAGCGTCGAGATGATGAGGCTGGGGCTGAAGACCTTGAACCCGCGCTCTATCAGCCCGGTGGCGATGGCCTCGATGTCGGGATGGTCGAGCAACGCGGTGGCCACCAGCCCGACCCGCTGGGTGGTCGGCCGCCAGCGCTCCGCCGCCGCCAGCACGTCGTCGACGGCGTGAACGCGGAACGGCAGGATGTTGTAGCCGACCCAGCAATAGCGGCAGCCCTTGGTGCAACCACGGGCCACCTCGATCATCGTCCGGTCGCCGAACTCGGTCTCGGATGTGAGGATCGCAGTCGATGCGACCGTCTCGGGACCGTCGAACACGGCCCGCACCTTGGTGACGATCGCTGGGGCGCCATCCTTCGGTGTCAGCGCGGTGAACGCCGGGTAGCCCGATGGGGAGGAATCGTCGTACTGCGGTTCGTACAGCCCCGGAACGTAGAAACCGGGCAAAGCGGCGAGGCGTCGCAGCAACACGTCGCGAGGTGGGGGATCGTCGTTGGCCGATGGTTCACCGGAATCCATGGTCCGAGTCACCCCGGCGCGCCCGAGGATGGTGTCGATGAGCGGGCCGATGAGGCCCTCGCCTTCGCCGACGCAGCAGACGTCCAGAAAGGGCGCCACCGGCTCCGGGTTGATCGAAACCGTGGCGCCGCCCATCAGTACGATCGGGTGGGTCTCGTCGCGCTGCGCCGCGCGCGTCGGCAGCCCGGCGAGGGTGAGCATCCGCACGAGGTTTACGTAGTCGTTCTCGAACGAGGCCGAAAACGCGATCACGTCGGCGTTCGACACCGGACGCTGCGACTCGACCGTCATCAGTGGGGTACCGCGACGCTGGTATTCCTCGATCTCGTCATCGTCGGGGAGAAAGGTGCGCTCGCAGCACACGTCCGGATGGGCGTTGAGCAGCCGGTAGATCGTGTGCATGCCGAGATTGCTCATCCCCACCGCATAGGTATTGGGGTAGGCGAGCACGACGCGCAGACGCCCACCCTGGTTGGGTTCGACCAGGCGGATTTCCTGCTCGGCGCGTCGTCGCAGCCGCAGCGCGGCGTCTGTGGGCATCGACATCGTCCGCGGCCGGATGCCTACTGTTCCTCGCTGCCGATCGGCAGGTCCTGCGTGCGCAGGAATGTCGGAACGTCAAGGTCCTCTTCGAGCGAGCCTGCCAAGGCGGGCGGGCCAGCTTCTTCCTCCGTGCCGCTGGGGCGATAGAAGTGCCCGGCGTCCGATGCCGCCCGCCGCGAGGTGTCGGCGTCGATCTCGACGCGCGACTGAAACGGCGTCGCGGTCTCGAAGCCGGTAGCGATGACGGTTACCTTGACGTTGTCGCCCATGTTCTCGTCAACGACCGCCCCGAACAAGATATGGGCGTCGTCGTCGGCGGCCTCGTAAACGATCGACATCGCCTCGCTGACCTCTTGCAGCGTCATGTCGGGGCCGCCGGTGATGTTGATCAGCACACCGCGGGCACCGTCGATCGAGGTGTCTTCGAGCAGCGGGCTCGAGATCGCCGCAGTCGCCGCCTGGATGGCACGGTCCTCGCCGCGTTGCGTGGCAGTGCCCATGATCGCCCTGCCCATCCCGGACATGACGGTGCGCACGTCGGCGAAATCGAGGTTCACCAGGCCCGGTACGAGGATCAGGTCGGCGATGCCCTGTACACCCTGGTGGAGCACCATATCGGCCACTGAAAATGCCTCGACCAGCGCCGTGTCGGGCCCGACCGCGGCCAGCAGGCGATCGTTGGGGATCGATATCAGCGTGTCGACCGCATCCTGCAGCTCCTGCAGGCCTTGATCCGCCTGCCGCATGCGCCGCCGCCCTTCGAAGCTAAACGGTCGGGTCACGACCGCTACCGTCAGGGCGCCGAGCTCGGTGGCGAGCCGGGCGATGACCGGCGCTGCGCCGGTCGCCGTGCCGCCACCCAGACCGCCGGTGACAAAGACCATGTCGGCGCCCTCGAGGAGGTCGACGATTTCTTCGGTGCTTTCAAGTGCCGCTTGGCGGCCGATTTCCGGGTTGGCGCCGGCGCCGAGGCCGCGGGTCAGGTTGACGCCGAGCTGCAGCTTCTCGGGCGCGTCGTTGCACTGCAGAGCCTGGAGATCGGTGTTGGCGGCGACGAAGTCAACGCCCTTGAGGCCGGCGTGCATCATCCGGCTGATGGCGTTGCATCCTCCGCCACCGACGCCGACCACCTTGATGTGGGCGCCGCGCAGCAAGGATTCGGAGAGCTGTGCGAGTGATGCGGTCGGCGAGGTGACGGCGGTGGCCTGGGACTTGGCCTTCTTCGGAGCGGCCTTCTTCTTGGCCGGCTTCTCAGAGCTCACTGCCTCGATTCGGGGTTTGGCCTCGACCGGTTTCTTGCTGTCGACCTGATCCTGCGGCGAGTCGGAACCCTTGGCCTCGAGGGGTTCGTCGGGGGCGGCGGCTTCGGGCGAGGCTTCAGCGGCGGCTTCCTCGCTGCTGTCCCGGGACGCACGCTCCCTCAACCGGCGAAGTTCCTCGTGAAGTTCCGGTTGCCAACCCCTGGGTTGTTCTGCCGACATGCTCACATCTCCTTGCTCGATACGGGGTGAACCCAATGTATCTCGGTCGCTTCGAGAGTCAACCGGGGGGGCATCAGAAGAGATCTCCCAGCCAGCTCGAGAGGCGACTGCCGAGGCGGCTGAAGAGGTTTCCTCCGGCGCTGCCGAAATAGGTGACGACGTCGCGGTTGTAGTGTCCGTACAGCACCAGCCCGACCGCAGTCGAGTAGATCGGGCTCGATACGATATCGACGAGCCCTTCGACCCCAATCGGCTGGCCGCAACGAACCGGCAGGCCGAATCGCTGCTCCGTGAGCTCGGGGAAACCCTCGACCAGCGAGCCACCCCCGGTCAGCACGAGGCCGGCGTTGAGTTGGTCGAGGAATCCAGCGCGGTTCAGCTCGTCGGCGACAAGATCCAGAATCTCGATGGCGCGCGGTTGCAGGATTTCGCAGAGCCGGCCGCGGGGCAGCAAGCGCGGCCCGCGGCCGCCGATGCCGGGTGCCTCGATCACCTGCTCCGGGTCGATGAGGCTGGGCTCGACGCAGCCGTGGCGTGTCTTGAGCGCTTCGGCCTCGGCGATCGGCGTGCTGAGGCCGACGGCGATATCGTTGGTGAGATGGTCTCCGCCCGCCGCCAATACCGCGGTGTGGCAGACGCTGCCCTCGACCAGACAAATCAGGTCGGTCGTACCACCGCCGATGTCGACCAAGGCGACGCCGAGCTGGCGCTCGTCAGCGGTAAGCACGGC
>JADFNY010000044.1 GCA_022563115.1 Acidobacteriota bacterium
GCACGCCGACCAGCACGCCAACGACGCCGGCGATACCGAACACCGCGGCGGCCGACGAGCCGAGGCGCTGGGGCACGGTCTGCATCCCGAACCAGGTGACGTTGACTACCTGGGAGAGCCAGCGCATGGTTACTTCCTCCGCAGCGCTTCGGCGACCTGGAGCCGCATCGCCTGCGTCGCGGGCAGGAGGCCGGCGGCGACGCCGAGCGTGATCGCCAGCAACACGCCGACGAGGATGTCGGCGGTCGGGAAATAGAAGACCGGGAACGCTCCGCCGGTCGGATCACCTCGTGAGATGGCGAACCAGGCGAGCGCCAGGCCGACCAATCCTGCGCCGCCGGCCAGCACGATCGACTCGGTGAGCACCAGACCCATCACATGGCGGTGGCTGTAGCCGATCGCCTTCAACACGCCGATTTCCTCGATCCGCTCGCGCACCGTCTGCGCCATCGTATTGCCGGCGACCAGCAAGATGGTGAAGAAGACGGCGCTGAGGATGCCGGTCATGATCTTGCCGATGTTGCCGATCTGCTTGGCGAAGCCCTGCACGAAGGCAAGCTCGGTTTCGGCGCTGGTCTCGGCCGGCGAGTTGGCGAAGCGGTCGTCGATGGCGTTGGCGATGGCTACGGCGTTGTCGGGGTCGTCCACCCTGACGATGTACCAGCCGACGAGGCCGCGCGCACTTTCGGATCGTGACTCGTCGAAATAGTCGTAGCGGAACAAGAACTGCGCCGTGTCCGTTGCCTGTTCGGCGCCGTCGTAGATCCCGACGATGTCGAATTCCCACAGCCGCGAGCCGTCGCGCTTCCACCAGATGGTCGCCTGGATCGGCACCCGGTCGCCGATCTCCCACTCGTATTGATCGGCAATGGCGCGCCCGACGATGACGCCCGTGCGGGTGTTGAGCCAGGCCTCGACCTGCTCCTCGGGGATGAGGAATTCCGGGTACATCGCCAGGTACTCGAGCGGCTTCACCGGCGCCTGGAAGAAGAAGTTGGTCGGATCCTGGTACACGCCGCCGAACCAGGTCGCCGGGGTGGCGTCGACGATGCCGTCGATCTGCTCGATCTGCGCCTCGTAGCTCTCCGGCAGCGGCTGGATGAGCGACACCTTGTGGCGCACCACCAGCCGGTCGGCGCCGGCGACGGTAACCCCGATCTCGAGCGCCGCTTCGATCGCCGACAGGTAGCCGAACAGCAGGAAGGCCACGAGCACCGACGCGAAGGTCAGGAACGTGCGGATCTTCTTGCGCTTGAGGTTGCTGTATACGAGGTGCATGTACTTCATTCGGGTCGCTCCGCGGTCAGCTTGCCCGCATCGAGGTACAGATTACGGCTGGCGCGCAGCGCGGCGTGCGGATCGTGGGTCACCATGACGATGGTCTTGCCGTGGTCCTTGCTGAGCGCCTCGAGCAGGTCGAGGATCTCGTCGCCCGACTTGCGGTCGAGATCACCGGTCGGCTCGTCGCACAGCAGGAGGGTCGGGTCGGTGGCGATGGCCCGCGCGATCCCGACGCGCTGCTGCTCACCACCCGAGAGCTGGCGCGGGTAATGCTTGGTGCGGTGCTCAAGGCCGACGATCTTGAGCGCCGTCTCGACCTGCTGGCGGCGCTCCTTCTTCGACAGCGGGGTCAGCAACAACGGCAGCTCGACGTTGCGCGCCGCGGTCAGAACCGGCAACAGGTTGTAAAACTGGAAGACGAATCCGATGTGGCGGGCCCGCCAGTTGGCGAGCTTTCGGCTGCCCATCGAGTCGATGCGGTCGCCGCCGACTTCGACCGAACCGGTGTCGGGACGGTCGAGGCCGCCGATGAGGTTCAGCAACGTCGTCTTGCCCGAGCCCGACGGTCCCATCAGCGACAGAAAATCGCCCGCGGGAATGTCGAGATCCAAGTCGGCGAGGACGTGGATCGTCTCGGAGCCGCGCTTGAAGTTCTTGCTGACGCCACGGGCCTTGACCAGCGTGCCGTTGAATTCGCTCATGAACGCACCTCGGTTACAGCGTCGCCGTCGGCGAGATCTGCGGGTCCCTCGACGACGATGCGCTCTCCGGAAACGATACCGGAAGTGATGATGACTTCAGTGTCGTTTTGGCTGCCGACGTTGACCGCGCGGCGCTCGACGGTGTCGTCGCTGTTGACGACGAAGACGACGTCGCGGCCGCCGTCGCGGCGCAAGCCGGCGGCTGGAATGGCAACGCCTAGACCGGTGGCGGAAGAGCCCGCGGAACCGGCAACAGCAGCAGGATCCGGAACCACCCCGGCCTCGTGAAAGGCCACCTTCACGCCCATGTCCGGGAGAATACGAGGGTCGAGCTCGTCGAAGCCGATACGCACCTTGACGGTCGCCCGCTGCCGGTCGGCGGTCGGAATGATGGCGATCACCCGCGCCGGGATCTTCCAGTCGATGTAGGCGTCGAGCGTCGCCTCGACCGGCTGCCCCGCCACCACCCGGTTGATGTAGCTCTCGTTGACGTCGACCTCGATCTCCAGCGAGCTCATGTCGACGATCGTGCCGATCCCCGTGCGCGTGAAGCTGCCGCCGGCCGACATCGGCGAGATCATCTCGCCGGGCTGGGCGTTCTTCGCCACCACGACGCCGGCGAACGGGGCGCGGATCTGACGGTCGGAGAGCTCCTGCTCCCACAGCGACAGGCGGCTTTCGGCGACATGGATTTCGTCCTGCTGCTGGATGATGCGGGCGTTGAGCGAGTCGTAGTTGGCTTGCGCACGGTCGAGCTCGGCCTTGGCGACGACGCCGCGATCGAACAGCGGGCGGGTCCGCTCGAGCTCGAGCTCGGCTTCGTGCAGACGCACCTCGGTTTCGATGAGCAAGGTGCTGGCCGCCACGAGCTCGCTTTCGGCGAGCCGCAGGTTGACCTCGATGTTCGACGGATCGAGGGTGGCGAGGAGCTGGCCTTCCTCGACCTTCATGCCCTCCTCGATCAGAATCTCGATGATCCGGCCGGTGACCTTCGAGGAGACCGTTGCCATGCGGCGCGCCGTCACATAGCCCGACGCATTCAGCACCGTCGTCGGCTGACCGAGACGTACCTCGCGGGCGGTCGCGGTGCGCACTTCGACGACCGGCGTGCGGTTGGCGTACCACCACGCCGCGGCGCCGACGGCGGCGCCCATGACGATCAAACCGACGACGACCCCGAGCATCGAACTGCGCGCCGTTTCGTCGCCGCGATCGATCTTCAAGCTGGCGAGGTCTTGATTCTCGGACATTGTGGAGATTTTACTGAGAATCGCCACGAAGCGCGCTCGCCGGCGGCCAAACGGCAGGATCAGGGCTCGAACGGTCAGGAAGTCCCGCCAGTGGTGGCCGGTTGCTAGGCGACATATGCCGCGTCGCTCGCTGGCGACGATGCGTCACGCATCGGCTTGCTCCTCGTTCCTTGCCTCTGCCCCACAAGACCCATGCGCGGCACCCCCGGGAGTTCTTCAGCACCCTGCTAGGTGCCTGAAGGCACCCCGATCCGCGCCTGCTTCAGGACTTGGCGTCGAGCCGCAGCCGGATGGTCCAGTCGAGCTGCTTGAGGTTGAGCGGCTTGGCGAGGTGGTCAGCGGCGCCCAGCCGCAGGCACTCGCGGGCGTCGTCGTCGGAGGCGTAGCCCGAAATCGTGCAGATCACCCCGACGTCGATGTCGTTTTCCTGGATCTGCTTGAGGACCTCGTGACCGTTGACCTTGGGCATGTAGAGGTCGATGACCAGGATATCGGGCGGATCGTCAGAAATGCGTTCCAGGGCCTCCTCGCCGTTGGCGGCCACTTCCACGTCGAAGCCGCGGCGCGACAGGAAGCGCTGCAACAGGTTGCGGATCGAGGGTTCGTCGTCGACCACTAGGGCGCGGATCTTGCCCCCCTGGGCGAGCGGCCTGCCGGATTCAGCGAGTCGCAGAAACTCCAGCGGCGTGTCGAACTCGACCCCGAGGACAAAGCCGTCCTGGCGCCGATCGATGCGGCGAATGACGCCCCACGCGAGCTGCGGCTTCAAGCGCCCGCGGCTATTGAAAAAGCGGACGATACAGTCGGTGCGATTGGGGATCTCGTGATCGACCCAGGCGCTCATTCCGCCGCGGCTGACATCGGTGCTGAGGCCGGAGATCGCCTGCGACAGGTGCTCGTCCAACGGCGCGCCGCTGGGGACCACCTGAAGCTGAATCAGCACCGACATCGCGGTTCGCGGGAAACCGCGTCGTTCACGTCCTTCGAATGGCTCGATCATTTACCCCACTTTAACAGGGACCCTGATGGCCGAGAAGTTCGACTTCCTCGAGCGGCTCGACGGTCAGCGGTCCGGGTGGCCGACGACAACGTCACCAACCAGCGCATGGCGAGCGCCTTGTTGGAGTCGAGCGGCCACGCCGTCAAGGTCGTCGGCGACGCCTAGGAAGCCCTTGAGGCGCTGGTCGAGGCGGTTTCCGAGCTGCGCGCCGAGGTTGCCGGCTAATGCTAGGAGAAGATCCGGAACCAGATCTCGAACAGGCGCTTGACCGTCGGCGTCAGCTTCGTACGGCGCCACTTGTCGGCCGCCTTCTTGATGACCTCGGCCTGGGTCGGATATGGGTGGATCGTACCGGCGATCTTGCCCAGGCCGACGCCGGAGGTGATCGCCAGGCACAGCTCGCCGATCATGTCGCCGGCGTGCGCCGCCACCATGGTGGCGCCGAGGATCTTGTCGCTTCCCTTCGTGAGATGGATCTTCAGAAAGCCATCGTCGTCGCCCTCCAGCAGGGCCCGATCCACCTCGGCGAAGGGCACCCGCACGGTATCGACTTCGTAGCCGAGATCGCGAGCCTCTTGCTCGTAGAGGCCGACGTGGGCGACCTCGGGGCTCGTGTAGGTGCACCAGGGAACGACGAGCTCCGAGCTGCGGGCACGGCCGAAGAACAGCGCGTTCTGGATCACGATGCGGGCCTGGGCGTCGGCAACGTGGGTGAACTTGAAGGCCGAGGCGACGTCGCCGCAGGCGAAAACCTTGGAGTTCGTCGTCCGTAGCCGATCGTCGACCAGCACGCCGCCGCGATCGTACTGGATACCAGCGACCTCGAGGCCGAGGTTCTCGACGTTCGGAGCGCGCCCGACGGCGACCAGCAACTGGTCGACTACGCTCTCGTGCGTTTCCCCGTCGCGCTCGAAATGGACCGCGATCTCGGCGCCGCGCTGCTCGACCTTCGCGACGTTGACGCCGAGCAGCAGGTCGACGCCATCGGCTCTCATCGAGTCCTGCACGACCGCGGCGGCGTCGGGATCCTCGCGGGGCAGGACGTGATCGGTCATCTCGAACAGCGACACCCGGCTGCCGAGTCGGGCGAACGCCTGCGACAGCTCGGAGCCGATCGGCCCCGCCCCGATGATGCCGAAACGCCCCGGCAGTGAGGTCAGCGAAAAAACAGACTCGTTGGTCAGGTAGTCGACGTCGCTGAGCCCGAGGATCGGTGGGGCCGAGGCGCGCCCGCCGGTAGCGATTACGGCGCGCCGGAAGTTGAGCTGCTTGCCGTCGACCTCGATCCGGTTAGCGCTCATGAAGCGTCCCTCGCCGATGAAGACGTCGATGCCGAGGTCGCGAAAGCGGGCGGCGCCGTCGAGGAGGCTGATGCCGGCGCGAACCCGCCGCATGCGCGCCATCGCGGCGCCGAAATCGCCGGGTTCCGAGGCGGTAGGGCCGCCGAAGTCGCGCGGCTGACGCGCCGCGTGCCAAGCGCGGGCCGCCGAGATGATGCCCTTCGAGGGCACGCAGCCGACGTTGAGGCAGTCGCCCCCCATCAAATGGCGCTCAACGAGCGCCACCTTGGCGCCTAGTCCGGCCGCCCCGGCGGCCGAAACCAGCCCCGCGGTGCCGGCGCCGATGACCACCAGGTGATAGCGCGAGGCGGGTTCGGGGTTGACCCAATCGAGTGGGTGGACGTTGTCGACGAGCCTGCGGTTGTGTTCATCGTCAGGCGCAACGAGCGTCTGGGGACTATTGCTCATCCGTGATCCCGCGCAGCGAACGGATGGCGATTTTGGTGACGATGATGGTCACGGTGATCGTGGCGATCAGGCCGAGCCCGAAGAGGATGTAGTAGCCGGCATCGCGCTGCGCCCCGGCGCCTCTCGCGACCTCGGCGACGACACCTGCGAGGCGACCGTAGTACACGTATAGAAACGTGCCCGGGAGCATGGCGAGGTGCGCCAGGACGTAGTCGCGCAGGCGAACGTCGGTCAGGCCGAGGGCGTAGTTCAACAGGTTGAACGGAAACAGCGGCGACAGGCGCAACAAGACGACGATCTTCAGGCCCTCATCGCCGATGGCGCGGTCGACGGCGGCGAACCTTTCGTAACCTTCGAGCCTCTGCTCGACCCACGAGCGGGCCACGTAGCGGGACAAGAAGAACGCCAGAGTCGCGCCTACCGAGGCGCCGATAAACACGGTGACGATGCCCGTCGCGAGCCCGAAGATGGCACCGGCGCCCAACGTCAACAGAGAGCCGGGAACCATCGCCACGGTGGCGATCGCGTAGCCTGTAGCGAAGACGACCGGACCCCAGATCCCGAGGCTCTCGACCCAGGTTGCGAACTCCGGGATGAAGCGCACCACATCCTCGCGCATGAGGAACAAGGCGACGAAGATCGCCGCGGCCACGATGGCTTTGGCAACGCCGGAGCGCCGTGTTCCCGGGGCGGGCGTATTTATTTGTGCTTCTTCCACAGCGATGCTGTTTTCCACTTGCGGATCCTTGCCGGAGGGTGATTCTCGTCGGTCGCGGCGGTTTTCGCCAACGTCACTGGAGATTTGCCTGCCGGTGACAGCTGGTTTCAGCTGCACCGGAGCACAGGGTGAGCCGCTCGGGGCCCGGGGCCGCCCCCTGGCCAGCTCAGCCGCTTGCTCGGCCTTCCAGAAGGCTCTTGTACGCCTTCAGGTGGCGTACCGCGCTGTCCTTGCGGTCGAGCCTCTCGTACAGGCCGGCGAGGTTGTAATGGGCATCGGCGTACGAAGGATCGGCCTCCAGAACGGCGGTGTAGGCGTCGAGCGCCTCGTCGAAGCGCTCCTGGTCCTCGAGCACGACGCCGAGGTTGAAGCGCGCCGTCGGGTCGGCGTCGGGCCGCTTCAGTGCGGCACGGTAGTGGTGTTCGGCGGCCTCGAAGTCGGCCTCTTCGTGCAGCAGGCGGCCCAGGTTCAGGTGGGCGTCGGCGTGGTTGGGGTCGAGCTCGAGGGCGCGCCGGTAGGCGTCGATGGCCTCGTCCGCGGTGGTCATCTCGAGCTCGGTGGCAAGCTCGAACCAGTCCTCGGCTTCCAGGTCGTTGGCGCGGTCGCGCGCCGCGGCGGCGGCACGGCGGGCGAAAGGCTCGGCCTTCTCCGCCAGGGTCGAGACGCCGAAGTTGATGAGCGTCTGGCCCGACTCCGGATTCCACACTTCGTCGCCCACCTGCACGAGCACTTCGCGGCCATCGGCAAAGATGTGCACGCCGGTGAGCGGCCGGCCGCTGGGCAATTGCTCGCGTATCTTCGCGAGCGCGATGCGCACCCGGCGCACGGGGATCTTGGCGTCGATCAGACCTTTGGCGGTGCGCAGCAACACCAGGTCCTGGAAGGAGAACGCCTCGTTGCCGTCGCCGTCGCGGCGTGGGGTGATCAGCCCGTCATCGACGAAGCTCTTGATCTGCAACCTGCTCAAACCGAGCATGGCGCTCACGTCGCGTCGCGAGTAACCGCTGCTTGCAGATCGAGTCGTGGCGATTATCGGTAGCGTCCGTGGTCAGTGGGCGCGGGGAGCGCGACCATCATTTCGTCTTCCGCCTCTTGGCGCCGGCGGCGACCGCGCGCGTCTTCCTGGCGGCCTTCTTGCGCGGCGCCCGCCTGGGCGGCTTGCGGGTGGTTTTCTTCTCACCAGAACCAGCCTTGGTGGCCTTGCCGGTGGTCTTGGCCCTCTTGGCTGTCCTCTTGGGCGCCGGCGCCGATTCCTCGCCGTCGCTGAGGCTGGCCTTGAGCGCCTCCATCAGGTCGATGATCTGCGCTTTGGGTTCCTTCGGCGACGCAATGGTCATTTCCTCGCCATCGATCTTTTGCTGGATGGCGGCCATCATCTCGCCCTTGACCTGGTCGGCGTAGTTCTCGGGCTTGAAGTGGTCGGAGGCAATCTGATCGACGAGCTTGACGGCGAGCTTCATCTCGTCCTTGCTGATCTTGGCGTCACCGAGCGGCACCTCGGAAAAGGAACGGATCTCGTCGTTGTAGCGCAGCTGCTGCATGACGAGGCCCTGCTTGAACGGTCGCACCAGCACCAGATAGTCCTTGCCGCGCGCCGCGTACTTGGCGAGCGCGGCGCGACCCGTCTCCCTCATGGCCTCGGCGAGCAAGCGGTACGGCTTTTCTCCACCCTGATCCGGCCCGAGGTAGTAGGTGCGCTCGAAGTGAATCGGGTCGACCTGCTCGAGGGGAACGAACTCGGTGATCTCGATGGCGTGTGTGGCGCGCATCTCCATCGCCTTGAGCTCCTCCGCGGTGAACAGCACGTACTGGTCTTTGGCGAACTCGTATCCTTTGATCAGCTCATCGCGGGGAACCAACTCGTCGTCGGTCGGGCAGTAGTACTGGTACTTCACCCGGGTGCCGCATTTCTCGTGGATGAAGTTCAACGAGATCGACTTGCTGCTCTCGCTCGTCGAGTAGAGCTTGATCGGGATCGCGACGAGCCCGAAGGCGACCGTTCCCGATGCGATGGGTCGCGTAGACATGGTGTCTCGTTCCGTGGTAGGGGTGTGCCGGCCCGCGCCGGACGGCCGTCGTGCCCGAATACAATCCCTCCGGCACGGCGCCGTAGTTTAGCATTGGCGATTCAATGGCTGCTAGAGACCGCAACGCAAACACGCGATTGGATAAGTATCGCGACAAGCGCGCACCAGAACGCACTCCTGAGCCGTTCGAGTACGATGCCCCGACCGGCCGCGGGCAGTTCGTGGTCCAGAAACATGCCGCCACCCGCATGCACTACGACCTGCGGCTCGAGCACGAGGGGGTGCTGCTCTCGTGGGCGGTGCCGCAGGGCTTTTCGCTCGACCCGGCGGTCAAGCGGCTCGCCGTGCAGACCGAGGACCATCCCATCGAGTACGCCGACTTCGAGGGGGTGATCCCCGAGGGCAACTACGGCGCCGGCGCCATGATCGTCTGGGACAAGGGTTCGTTCGTCGCCGTCGAGGACATCGCCGAGGGCTTGAAGAAGGGTAAGCTGCTGGTGGCCTTCCACGGCTACAAGCTGCGCGGCGAGTGGGCCCTGGTGCGCACCAAGCCGAGCGTGCGCAAGCGCTCCTCGAGCCTCGGCGTCGAGACCAAGCACGAGTGGTTGCTGATCAAGCACCGCGACGCCTGGTCGCGCGAGGACGAGGGCGAAAAGCACGACTTCGGCGAGGAGTCGGTGCTCTCGGGGTTGACCGTCGAGCAGCTGGGAGCCGGCGAGCACGGCGGCGCCGAGGTCCGGGCCCTCCTCGAGCAATGGGGCGCGGCGCGGCGGGTGGTCGACGGGGCTGAGGTCGAGTTGATGCTCGCCACCGTCGCCGACGCTCCGTTTTCCCGCCCGGGGTGGCTGTTCGAGCTCAAGTACGACGGCTACCGGCTGCTCGCCGAGAAGCGCGACGGGCGCGCCATGCTCTATTACCGCAGTGGCATCAACGCCACCGATGTGTTCCCCGAGATCGCCCGCTCCGTGGCCGCATTACCGTTCGAGCGTTTTGTGCTCGATGGCGAGGTGACGGTGGCCGACGAGTCGGGCAAGCCGAGCTTCTCCCGGCTCCAAAAGCGCGGCCGGCTGTCGCGCGCCCCCGATATCGCCGCCGCCGCGGTGCAGCTCCCAGCGGCGCTGTTTTGCTTCGACCTTTTGGGGTTCGACGACTATGACCTGCGCCGGTTGCCGCTCGAGCAACGCAAGGAGGCCCTGCGGCGCGTTCTTCCGGCGAGCGGTTCGTTGCGGTACGCCGACCACGTCGCGGAGCGCGGCGAGGCCCTGTACGCCCAGGTGGTGAAGATGGGCCTCGAGGGCCTGGTGGCCAAGAAGGCGGGGGCGCGGTACCGGGGTGGTCGCAGCTCGAGCTGGCAGAAGATCCGCGCCGAGAAGATCGATGATTTCGTCGTCGTCGGCTTCACCGCGCCGCAAGGGATGAGGCAGGGGTTTGGGGCCCTGCACGTGGCTGCCTACCGCGCCGGAGAGGGTGGTGGCGCCGACCCGGGCGAGGGCGGGGAGGAGGGGCCGGGCGAGCTCGTCTATACCGGCCGCGTGGGTTCCGGGTTTTCAGACTCTCAGCTCGACGAGCTAGGGGCGCAGCTCGCCGCCGCCGCCATCGACGATGTCTCGGCGTTGAAAATGGGCGGTCCGGTGCCGATCGCCGGCGACGACACCTGGGTGGAACCGTCTCTCGTAGTGGAAGTCCGCTATAAGGAGATCACGGAGGATGGTCACCTGCGCCAGCCGGTGTTCCTCCGCCTGCGCGACGACAAGCCACCGGCGGAGTGCGCCCTGCCTGCCGCACGCGCCGCAACCGAAACCGAGGGTGAGGCGCCGGCGGCCGCCGAGCCCACCGGCCCGGGGCGTATCGGCGGAATCGGGGTCGGTGCGCCGCGGTTGCAGCTCTCCAACCTCGACAAGATCTTCTGGCCGCAAGACGGCTACACCAAGGGTGATCTGCTCGCCTACTACGAGGCGATCGGTGAAGCGCTGTTGCCGTATCTGGCCGACCGGCCGCTGGTGCTGGACCGCTATCCGGATGGCATCGAGGGCAAGAACTTCTTCCAGAAAGACGCCCCCAACTTCGTCCCCAGCTGGATCCGCACGGTGCCGATCGACGAGGGCGAGGGCAAGCGCAACAACTACCTGATCTGTGACAGCGTCGAATCGTTGCTCTACATCATCAACCTCGGGGCGATCCCGCTGCACGTGTGGTCGAGCCGGGTCGATGATCTCGAGCACCCCGATTGGTGCACGCTCGACCTCGACCCCAAGGAGGCCCCCTTCAGCCAGGTCGTCGAGGTGGCCCGCGGCGTCCACGCCATCTGCGAGGAAATCGAGCTTCCCTGCTACCCGAAGACTTCCGGCAAGACCGGCATGCACCTGCTCGTGCCGCTCGGCCGTCGCTTCAACCACGAGCAATCGAAGCTGCTCGGCGAGCTCATCGCCCGGGTCGCGGTGGCAGAAATGCCGGAGATCGCCACCGTCGTGCGTTCACCCGCGGGCCGCGGCGAGCGCGTCTACATCGACTTCGTGCAAAACGGCCTCGGCCGGCTGATCGTGGCGCCCTACAGTGCCCGGCCAATGCCCGGCGGTACGGTTTCGGCGCCGCTGCGCTGGCGGGAAGTCAACAGCAAGCTTGGTCTCCACAAGTTCACCCTGAAGACGCTGCCGCGGCGCGTCAAACGGATGAAACAGGATCCGTGCGTCCAGGTCCTGGACGACGCGCCGGATCTCGAAGCGGCGCTAGCCAAGCTGGGGGAGCGGGCCGATCTCAAGCGAGGCTGCCAACGAACTCCGCGATCGCCGTAATCGCCTCGGTGACGTTCTGCTCGAGGGTGCGGCCCGATGCCTTGCGCGGCTTGAAGGAATGATCACCGTCCTCCAGCCATACGACCTTGATGGCGGGTGATAGCTCGTAGCGGTCGACTTCCTCCGGCTTGCCGAACGGATCCCGCGTGCCTTGGACGATCAGGGTCGGGGTCTGCAGCCCCGCGAGATGTGCGGTGCGCACCTTCTCGGGCTTCCCCGGCGGGTGGAAGGGATACCCGAGACAGATGAGCCCGTGGGCGCCGACGTCGTCGGCGAGCATGCTGGCGATACGGCCGCCCATCGACTTTCCGCCGATCACCAGGCGCTTGCCACCCACCGTGGTGACCGCGTGGCGCCAGCTTTGCATCAGCACCGGCGGCCGATCGGGCCCGCCGCGCTTGCCCGTATCCCGACGCCGCTGCATGTAGGGAAACTCGAAGCGCACCACCCGAAAGCCCTCGCCGGCCAAGCCCCGGGCGAACGCCTCCATGGCGGGCGAGTCCATGCCGGCGCCGGCGCCGTGGGCGAGGATTATGGTGGTGTCGGCGTCTGCTGGTCCGTCGTGAAGCATCGGCGATTTCTCTAACAGGGTGCTGAAGAACTCCCCGCGGCACCCCCGGGAGTTCTTCAGCAGCCTGTCAAGCTCCGCCGGTGCCGCTCTTCGAGGCGGGTATGCCGGCTGTGCCTTGTGGAGGCGAGCTCGACAGATGCTACTCGTTGCGCAAGGCCGCTACCGGGTCCACCTGCAGCACCCGTCGCGCCGGCAAATAGCTGGCGGCCAGGCCGACGATCATCAGCAGCAGCGGAACGCCGATGAACGTGACCGTGTCGGTGGTGCTGACGTCGAACAGTACCGAGGCGAACGCCCGCGTCGCGAGCCAGGCGAGAAACAGGCCGACGCCGACACCGATGCTCACCAGCACCAGACCCTGGCGAATGACCAGGCGCATGATGTCGTTGCCCTGCGCGCCTAAGGCGACGCGAATGCCGATCTCGCGGGAGCGCTGGTTGACCGAGTAGGACATCAAGCCGTAGGTGCCGATCATCGCCAGCGCCAGCCCGAGCACGCCCAGCGTGCCCAGCAAGCCGGCGATGATGCGTGACTGCGCCAGCGCGTTGGCGAGCGTCTGCTCGATGGTCGCCGGGTTGGCGGTCGGCATATTGCGATCGATGGTACGGACCAACGTCTGCACCTCGGCGAGCACCGGCTCCGGATCGCCGTCGGTACGCACGTGCAGCGACATGAAGCCCTGGAAGCGCTGTTTCGCCGGCGTGTAGGAGATCGGCGTGATCGGTTGCCCGATCTGGCTGACGACGTCGGCGACAACCCCGACCACCTCGATATCGATGTTCTCGGTGATGTAGTGGAAGCGTTTACCGATCGCCTCCTCGTCGGGCCAGAACAACCGCTTGGTGGCCTCGTCGATGATCGCCACCGGCCGTGAGTCAGCATCGTCGAACGCGGTGAAGTCACGGCCTCTCAGCAGCGGAATACCGGCGGTTTCGAAGTACCGCGGCGACACGGTCGTGGTCGTTGTGTACTTGCCCGCGGTGTCTTCCCATCCCTCCGGGATCAACGTGCGTGCGGCGCCGAAGCCCAGCGGCGGCGCCGACGCGATGGCGACCGACTCGACCCGACCCAATCCGCCAGTAGCCTCCATGACCTCGTCGAAAAACTGCTCGGTCCGGCCTTGGTCGTAACCGATGCCGGCCGGGTTGAGCCCGATCGTGGCGAGCTCATAGGTCTCGAAGCCGGGGTCGAGCTCCTGCGCCGCCTGCATGCTGCGGATGAACAGGCCGGCCGAGATCAATGCCACCAGCGCGAGAGCGATCTCGGCGACCACCAGGCCGCTGCGGACGAGCTGCTGCCGGGCTCCCGAGTTGCCGCCGCGGCCACCCTCGTGCAGCGTCCGTGCGAGCTCCGGGTTCGACGCCTGCAAAGCCGGCACCAGGCCGAACACGATGCCGGTGAGCAGCGCGATACCGAAGGTGAACGCCAGCACTGTGCCGTCGAGCGGCATGTCGAGGTTCACCGGCAAACCGCTGCCAAGAATGTTAGGCGCCGCGTTGGCGATCAAATCACCGGCCCAGAAGGCGAAGATCAGACCGATCCCGCCGCCCAGCATCGCCAGCAGGATGCTCTCGGTCAGCAGCTGCCGCACCAGGCGATGGCGGCCGGCGCCGAGGGCGAGGCGAACGCCGATCTCCTTCTCGCGGGTCGCGGCGCGAGCCAGCAGCAGGTTGGCGACGTTGGCGCAGGCGATCAACAGCACCAGTAGCACCACACCCATCAGCGCTCCGCCGAACGTCGCAGTGGTGCTCTGGATCGTCGGGTTGAACAGCGCCGTGAACTCGGTGACCTCGGCGCTACGGTTGCTGTTGACCCCGGGATATTCCTGCGCGAGACGGTCGGCAATGGCCCGGACCGCGGCATCGGCGGCCGCGTGGGTGACGCCCGGCTTCAGGCGGCCGATGACGCTGGTCATCAGCCCGGCGCGGCGGTTCTCTGGCCAGTCACGGAAATTCACCGGCAGTATCGACGGATAGGTTTGGAACGGCGTCCAGATCAAATCCGGCTGAAAGCCCTGAAGCGTGCCCGAGAAGCCCTCCGGGGTGACACCGATGACGTCGAACGGAACGCCGTTGATGCTG
>JADFNY010000368.1 GCA_022563115.1 Acidobacteriota bacterium
TCACGCTGCCAGCACTACCCGCTCGGGCGCATCAGCCAGGCCGAGATCACCGGCCAGCTGCGACGCATCGTTGACGCCGAGAAGGTCAGCGTTTCCGACGACGGCCTATCGATGGTGGCGATCGCCGCCGACGGCAGCCTGCGCGACGCCCAGAGCCTGCTCGACAAGCTGATCGCCTTCGGCGGCGATCAAGTCGATGACGAAACCGTCGTCAGCCTGCTCGGCATGGTCGATCGGGAGCTGCTGTTCGGCGCTACCGAGCTCATCGCCCAACAGGATCTCGCCGGGGTTCTCGGGTTCGTCAACCGGATGGTGGAGCAGGGCATCGACCTGCATCAGTTCACCCTCGATCTTCTCGGCCACCTGCGGGCCTTGCTGGTGGCCGCGACGGTCGAGCAGGCGGGCGACATCCTTCACCTTCCCGCCGCCGATCTTGCGCGCCTTCGGGAGCAGGCGAAGCTGTTCGAAATCGATGACCTCGACCGCGGGTTCGCCCTGCTGTCGGCGAGCGAGTACCGCATCAAGCAATCGGAAGTCCCGCGCTACCAGCTCGAAATGGTCCTTTCGCGGCTCGCCCGTATGCCGCGCCTGGAGCCGATCGAGGAGCTCATCTCGCAACTTCGATCCGGATCCAGCGGCGGCGCTTCGGGGGGCTCGAGTCCGCGGCGGACGGGCGGGCGGAGCGCCGGCGAGGACGGTGTCAGTAGCGCCCCACGCCGGCACGAAACTTTGCCGTCTACCCCGGGCGCAGACGGCGACGGCGCCGAACCCTCGCCGGCGGCGGCTTCCCCGGTGAAAAGCAGTGCCGTCGGGGGCGAGGTCGGGCAGATCCTCGAACGTCTACGACAAGAAAAGCCGTTGATCGCGCAGATCATCGAGCGCGCCGATGCTACGGAGCTTCGCGACGACACATTGTTTCTGACATTCAAGGAAGCCGGAGGTATGTTCGAGGCTCGCCTGAGCGATCGGTCCGCCCTCGGCACGATCGAAGAAGCGGCCGAGGCTGCGCTCGGGCGCAAGATCAGGGTCGTCGCCACGGTCGACGACGAGGCGGGCCGCGAGCCGGCTTCCGGGCCGGCGGCGCAAGCCTCCGATCCTGAGGGTCCGGCGCGCCGGCAGCGCGACGAGCTTTGGGAACGCGCCGAGGGGGAACCGATGGTCAAGCATTTCGTCGAGGCTCTGCGCGGCAAGCTGACCGATGTCGAAGAGATCTGAAAAAGGGACAGCGGATGATCCATAAGAAAATGAAGGAGATGCTCCGAGAAGCCCAGCGGATGCAGGATCAGCTGCAGCGCGACCTCGGCGAGATGCGGGTATCGGCCACCGCCGGCGGCGGCGTCGTCACCGCGACAGTGAACGGGCAAAAGGACCTGCTGGAGCTGAGCATCGACCCCGACGCGGTCGATCCCGCAGACGTCGAGATGCTGCAGGATCTCGTAGTCGCCGCCGTCAACGAGGCTGCGCGTCGTGTCGACGAGGAAATCCAGCAGAAGCTCGGTGGCATCATGGGCGGCATGGGCCTGCCCGGGATGATGGGCTGAGACCCCGTGGCACTCCATGATTCGGGACCGGTCGCGGTTCTCATCGAGGAGCTCACCCGGCTCCCGAGCATCGGCCGCAAGACGGCGCAGAGGGTGGCCTTCTATCTGCTGAAGGTGCCACAGGATCAGGCCGATCGGCTGGCGGACTCGATTCGCGCTGTTCGCTCCGGCGTGCGCCCCTGCGGCGTGTGCAACATCCTGACCCACGAGGATCCGTGCGCGTTATGCGCCGATCCCAACCGCCAGGACGACCTTCTATGCGTCGTCGAGCAGAGCCTCGACGTCGGGGCCATCGACCGCACGGCCCGCTTCCCGGGCCGCTATCACGTGCTCGGCGGCGCTCTTTCGCCCCTCGACGGCATCGGCCCGGAGGAGCTCAACCTGGCGCAATTGCTCAACCGCGTCAAAGAGGGCACCATCCGTGAGGTGATCGTCGCCACCAATCCCACCGTCGAGGGCGAGGCCACCGCCGCCTACATCGCCCGCCTGATCAAGCCCCTCGGCGTCACCGTCTCGCGCATCGCCACCGGAATCCCGGTGGGCGGCGACCTCGAGTACGCCGATGAGGTCACCATGGCGCGGTCGTTGGAAGGCCGCCGCGAGCTCTAGCAAGCGGTGGTAGGGCTCTGATGCGCCTGGCTCGTGGCTCTTGCAACGACCTGCTGGGCTCAAACACAGTATCCGCGTACCTCCGCGCCCCCGGCGCATCTTGGTTGAGAGCGGTTTCTTCCGGTGCTAACTTCATATTGGTGGGGCACGCGTTCGCGGCGGCCCGCCAAGAATCTCTTGGTTCCTGAGTAGCTCAATTGGCAGAGCATCCGGCTGTTAACCGGAGGGTTGCAGGTTCGAGTCCTGCCTCAGGAGCCTTTTCTATGTGTTGCGCGCTACCGGCTCGTGCGCGGCTTCGACCCCAGCCTCGAGCTGGTGCGGACCGCAGATGAGGAGACCGTCGACCTCATCGTGATGGCGCACCCGGCCTGCTGCAGTCAGCTCGCCTTCGACGCCGCGTTCGCCTCGATGTGGGCCAGTAATTCGTGCGTCTTGAACGGCTTCAGCAGGTACGGCTGACCCATGCGTTCGAGGATCTCCAACGTGCGCGGGTTGGCGAGGTCGCCCGAGATCACCGTAACCTTGGTCGCCATATGCGGCCGGTTCTTGCGCAACCACTGGAAGAAGCCTTCCCCGGAAAGGTCGGGCATGCGCAGGTCGAGAACGATGCCGTCATATTCGTTGGCGGTGACCAGCTTGAGGGCCTCGCGCCCGGTGGCCGCCTCGGTCACCTCGTGGCCCTTGCCGGTGAGAAATCGCCGCGCCAGCTCGCGGATCTCCTTCTCGTCGTCGACGATCAAGATCTTCAAGGGTGTGGCGGCCTTGTCTTTATTGAGAGCGAAATCCGGAGCCTTGCGCGTGCCGCCAATGGTCTTTTCGGCCGCCTCCACGTCGGCGGCGGCGCGCGGCAGCTCGATGGTGAACGTCGTGCCCTTGCCGATCTCGGTCTTGACCCGAAGGTCGCCGCCATGCGCCTGCACGATGCTGTGGCTCATGCTCAGACCCAACCCCGTTCCCTCGCCGACCTCGCGGGTGGTGAAGAACGGATCGAAGATCTTCGGGAGGACGTCGTCGGGAATGCCGACGCCGTTGTCGGCGATATCGATCGCCACACCCATGCTCGTCGTCCGTGTCGTGACCATCAGCATGCGTTCGTCCTCGGGAACCTCTTCGAGGGCCTTCTCAGCGTTGATGGTGATGTTGGTCAGGACACGCTCGATCTGCACGGGGTCGACCCATACGTCCGGAAGATCCTCGCCCGGGTTCTCCTGCAGCGTGATCGCGTAGGTCTCGATCTCGTAGCGGCGGCCGCGCAGTACCTCTCGCACCAAGTCGTTGATGTTGTAGGCGTCGCGCTCACCCTCCTTGCGGCGGGCGAACACCAGCATCCGATCGGTGACCTCGCCGGCACGGCTTGCCTGGCGCTCGATCACGTGGACGTCCTCGAGCACGTCCTCGGGCAAGCGCTCGTCCTCGAGCAGCATCTGGGCCGCCAGCGAGATCGCGGCGAGCGGATTGTTGATCTCGTGCGCGGCGCCCGCCGCCAGGCCGCCGAGCGAAGCGAGCCTCTCGGCGCGGCGCAGACGCTCCTCGTTCTTCTTCTCGTCGGTAACGTCGCTCATGATGCCCAGGACACGCACCGGATCGCCGTTCTCATCATGCTCGCAGAAGCCGCGGTCGCGGATCAGCCGCCAGGAATCGTCCTCGTAGTGCATGCGATACTCGAGCTCGAACGGGCCGCCGCG
>JADFNY010000369.1 GCA_022563115.1 Acidobacteriota bacterium
TTTCAAGAGCACCGACGGCGGCGCCAGTTGGCGCAAGCTCACCACCGGGTTGGCCGCGGGCGAGACCGGCATGATCGACCTATCGATCTACCTGAAGGACCCCGACATCATCGTCGCCGCTTACGAGGCCGACGAGAACATCCCCTACGACCCATCGATTCCCCCCTGGGAGCAGACCCCGGGCACCGGGATCTACATCTCCGAGGACGCCGGCGAGACCTGGAAGTGGATCTTGCGCACCGCCAACCGGCCCTTCTACCACGGCCAGGTGCAGATCGACCCGAACGATCCGGATCGGATCTTCTCGGTTGGCCGGACATTCCAGGTGACGCTCAACGGCGGCGAGAGCTGGCGCGAAAAGTGGTGGGGCGGTGGCGGTGACGACCACGACTTCTGGATCGCGCCGTACGACTCGAGCATCTTCTACACCGCCACCGACCAGGGCGCCCACCTGACGATCGACGACGGCGAGACGGTGCTGTCGCTCAACAACATGGCGGTTGGGCAGTACTACAAGGTCGGCGTCGACATGCGCGACCCCTACTGGGTCATCGGCGGCCTCCAGGACAACGCCATTTGGACGGGGCCGAGCAACTCGCGCGAGACCCGCGGCATCCTGAACATGCACTACACCTGGCTCGGCGAGGGCGATGGCTTCGCTTCGCTGGCCGATCCGATCGATTATCGCGTCGTCTACATGGTCAACCACGTCGGCTTCGCCATGCGGCTGAACTTCGAGACCCGCGAGCCGACGTTCATCACGCCGACCCCGGAAACCGTTGTCAATTTCTCCGACTACTCGGACGCCGGTTACGAAGAAGAGCCGATCGTCTACACGATCGACCCCGGCGAGCACTGGTTTCGTTACGGCCAACCACCGCTGCGTCCGCTCATGCCGCCGCACTTCCGCTTCAACTGGAACAGCCCGCTGACGATGTCGCCCAGCAACCCGCGGGTGCTGTACTTCGGTGGCAACCACCTGTTCAAGTCGACCAACCGGGGCGACACTTGGCGGATCATCAGCCCCGACCTGACGACCAACGACGCGGAGTTGCGTAATCCTTCGGGCTCGGGCGGCCTGACCGTCGAGGTCACTGGCGGAGAGAACCACTTCACGATTTTCACCGTGCGCGAGTCGCCGATCGACCCGGCGCTGGTGTGGGTCGGCACCGACGACGGCAACGTGCAGATCACCCGCGACGCCGGCGCCACCTGGACCAACGTGCGCGACAACCTGCCGGGTGTCAGCGGCGAGGTGTGGGTCAACCGCGTCGAGCCGTCGCACCACGACGTGGCGACCGCCTACCTCGTGCTCGACAACCACCGCCTCGACGACATGAACCCGCACGTCTTCAAGACGACGGACTTCGGTGCCACCTTCACCGACATCACCGGCAACCTCCCCGACGGCGTCGGCTCGTACGTTGTCCTCGAGGACCCGGTGAACCCGAGCCTGCTGTTCGTCGGCACCGAGTACGGCGCGTTCGCGTCGATCGACGGCGGCGGTGATTGGTTCAAGCTGTCGACCGGCATGCCGAACGTCGCCGTGCGCGACATGCTCATCCACCCGCGCGACGCCGACCTGGTGGCCGGCACCCACGGCCGCAGCATCTGGATCCTCGACGACATCACCCCGCTGCGGCAGATGACCTCCGAGGTCGCCGCCGCCGATGCCCACCTGTTCGAGAACCGGGTCGGCACCAAGTGGGTGACCATCAACCTCGGCCGTAAGCAGCCGGATTTCTTCTTCCGCGGCGAAAACCCGCCGCCAGGCGCCCCGATCAACTTCTGGCTGCGCCAGGCGCCGCAAGGAAACGTAGAGTTGCGGGTTTCGGAGTTCACCGGTGACCGGGTCGCCGACCTCCGCGTCGGTGGCGATGGTCGCGGCGGCGGTGGTGGAGGTCGCGGCGGCGGCGGTGGAGGTCGCGGCGGCGGCGGTGGAGGTCGCGGCGGCGGCGGACGTGGTGCCCAATGGCCGCAGGCCGGTATCAACCGCACCTTCTGGGACTTTCAGTTCCCGTCGACCGCGGCGGAACGGGTCGCCATGCACGAACGGCTTTCCGACGCGATCGACTTTCTGGAGAGCCGGGTGATCGAAGGCGACAAACACATCGCCCTGGCCGACATGCGCAACCGGCTGGCAGTCGCTACGGACGACCGTGCGCTCAATCAGGTCCGCAACGAGCTCGCCGCCGACTTCAACGGCTACGCCGCCGGCGAGATGCTATTCGGCCCCCGGATCGGCGCGACGACCGCCGCGGCGGGCACTTATCGCGTCACCCTCACCGTCAACGGCAAGAGCTACGAAGGCAGCCTCACCATCCGCGACGATCCGATGATCGCGGAGCACGGCGGACGATGAGCGCGACAAGCGGCCTGCTGGTCCGATCCGGAGCCGGCCCCGGGTGGCGGTAACCCCGCCAACGGAGGCGGCGGTTCGCCGGCCCCCCGGCTTCGATGTGAATCCACCGTGTGGTAGAAACAACCATGTCGTGCCTCCACCCCGGGATCTCTTGTGTTTCGCCTTCTGCTTGCCATCGCCATCGTTCTGTCGCCGCAAGCCGGCGACGGGCCGTACGACCTCGAGTTCGTCGAGGTGCGCGACGGGATCTGGATGGGGTACCGGCCCGATCCGTACCGCCCACCGGTGCATGGTAACGTCACGATCATCGTCAACGACGAAGACGTGGTCGTCGTCGACGCGGGCTCCTCGCCGCGCGCCGCGCGGCACATCATCGCCAAGATCCGCGAGCTCACCGACCGACCCGTCAGCACGCTGATCAACACCCATGGGCACGAGGATCACGTTCTCGGCAACCAGGTGTTCGTCGAGGTGTACCCGGAGATGGAGATCGTGGCGCGCGTCGGGACGCGCGATTATCTCGAGAGCGGCCGCGTGCAGCGTCGGGTTCGCGCCTTTTCCCGCAATATGCGCGATCAACAGGAAGCCGGCGAGAGGGAGGCGGCGCGGGTCAGCAGGCGCGGCCTCAACGGCGACGCGCTGGTTGCCGAGCACCTCATGCACTACTACCAGCAGGACATCTACGCGGTTCGCAACGAGTATCGGGGAGTGCGCATCACGCCGCCGACGCGGATCTTCGAGGGCCGGATGGTTCTCGAACGCGGCGACCGCACCATCGAGCTCCTCGACCTCGGGTTTGGCAAGGCGGGCTCCGACATCGTCGTCTACCTGCCGAATGAGCGCCTGGTGATCGCCGGCGACATCGTCACCCATCCCGTCCCCTACGGCTTCTCGCGCCTGCAGACTGCGTGGCTCGATACGCTGTGGCGCCTGGTCGAGCTCGATTTCGACGACCTGATCCCCGGGCACGGCGAGGAGCTGCTCGACAAGGATTACGTCGAGCAGATCATCGACCTGGTCGAGTTCGAGATCCGCTCGGTGAGCGCGTCGATCCGCGCCGGCCGCGACGCTACATCCACCGCCTGGGACATCACCTTCAGAGAATGGGCCCAGCGTTTCGTGGGCAACGACCCGATCGGCCTCTACTATTTCAACGAATGGTTCATCAAGCCGGCCGTGGAACGAGCATACGCCGAGCTCACCGGCCGAAACTGACGGAGAGATCTGCTAACCCATGGCCGACCTGAAAACCAAGAGCCTACACGCCGGTGCGCCACGGCCCCGGATCGGCGGCGCCGTGGTGACGCCGATCTTTCAGTCGAGCACGTTCGAGTACCACGGCGAGGACTATCACGACGTCGGCTACGTGCGGCTCAGCACGACGCCGAACCATGTCGTGTTGGGCAAGCGCATCGCCGCGCTTCACGACGCCGAGGCGGCGCTCGCCACCGGCAGCGGCATG
>JADFNY010000370.1 GCA_022563115.1 Acidobacteriota bacterium
AATCCCATCGCCACGTTCTGATCCGAGCACCCGGGCACGAAGGCGTGTAGCGGGCGCGGCGCGAAGCCGTCCAGCTATTCCTCGTCGATCACCCGGATGACCAGCTCCTGGCCGTTGGCGCGGATCTCGGGCACGTACATCGCGTGGCCGACGAGCGGCAAGGCGTGGAACTCACCCGGAACTTCGGCGCGCAGGTCGTAGCGGATCTCCCAGAATCCTTCGGGAAGCTTGTCGACGAACAGCGCCACCTTGCGATCGCGCAGCTCCTGGTAGACCCAGCGACGGCGACCGGTGTAGTCGGTCCTCTCTCTGCCGCCATCGAGAAGGCCGGTGCCGTCGACCTGACCGGGGTCGCCGGCCATCGCTACGCCGGCCTCGATCGTTCCCGACTTCAGCTCGCGAGCATAGACCGGCTCACCGCTGCGGATCCGGACTGCCTCGAGGCCGGCGGGCTTGAGGTCCTCGAACACCAGGTACTCGTAGTTGTTCTTGGCTTCGATGGTGATCACCACCTCGATGCGCTGCCCGCTGGTCAGGGTCTCGCCGTCGCTTACCGCCTGGCGCTCGTAGGTGTAACCCTTCAGCAGGGTCTCGCGCCCGACCAGCTTGTAGTACTGGCGACGCACGAAGATCTCGTTGCCGGCGGCGGTCACCGGCTCCTCGAGGCTGAAGAAGGTCGCTTGGGCCGAAAAATATATCGGCCCCTCGCCGTCGTGCCGGACGATGCGGATCTCGTTGTCGCCGTCGATGATGAGCTCGCTGTCGATGACGAACTGGCTCGGGGCCCGGAGAATCTGATCGCCGGAAACACGTTGTCGGACGACGCTCTGGCCGTTGACCAGCAGCTCGTACTCCAGATCGGTGTCGAGCTCGCCACTCACCCGCAGGTAGGCATTGAGCGCGAAGATCGTGATCGCGGTATCGCGGGTGTTGCTCCACTGGGCGCCGCGGCGGTTCTTGATCAACCAGTTGGTGACCGGCTCGATCAGCTCATTGCCCGGATCGATCGTCAGCAGGGCGCGCAGCGCAAAGCTGGTCGCTTCGATGCCGCCGTCGGACCAGCGCCACCAGATGCCGTCCGCGCCCCAGTGCGCCGTACCGATGACGCTTTCTCGGGAAACCCCGCCGCCGCGCTGGATCACCGAGGTGTCCGGGGTGTCGTCGCGCTTGACGCCGTTCTCGAGGTTGCGCACCAGCGTGATGGCTTGATCGGGCAGGCCGAGCTGATGGGCGCTCAGCGCCAGCAGGGCGCGGGTGTAGGCGTTGAGCCGGTCACGGCTGGCCCACAGGTTGTCGAACGTGCGGGAGAGCGGAAACTCCCATGGATAGGAAACTCCCTGACGTTCCGTCGACTCGGAGTAGACCGAGAGCGCGTGCAGCATCCAGGCCTGGATGTCGTGGTTGGACTCTTCCTCGACGATCTCGAGCTCGAGGAAGCGAACACCGCGGGCGAGGGTGTCTTCGCGCACGGTAACGCCGGCGTCGCGCGCCATCGTCAGTCCCCACACCACGTAGGCGCTCATGAAATGGTCGCTGTCGCCTTCCTTCCACCAACCCCAGCCGCCGTCGTTGTGCTGGAAGTCGTAGAGGCGATCGAGGCCGCGGCGCACCATGTCGTCGAGTTGTCGGAGGTCCCGCTGTCCCCGCGGCTGGGTATTGTCGACGAACTGGGGCTCGATACCGCCGAAGACACGCCCCATGACGTCGGCCGGCTCGAGGCCGAGGTCACCGAGCGTCTTGGCGGTGATCACCGCCGGCAGGAACCGCGACATCGTCTGCTCGGTGCAGCCGTAGGGATAGTCGATCAGGTAGGGAAGCGCGTCGAGCATGGTGACCGCCATGCTGGGCGCGATGTGCACGACCATACGGGTCGAGCCCTGCCGGCGCGCGGCGGGGAGCCCGAGAGAAACAATGACCTCGTCGCCGCGCAGCTTTCCGGCCGCGGCGATGAGCTTCTCGATGCCGTGATCGTGGGCGATGAAGCTGCGCTCCATGCCGTCGCTGTACTCGCCGGCACGGCCGCTGACCGCCAGCCTTACGGGCCCGGGCGCGGGTACCGAAACGAGCCAGTCAAGCCGTGCTTCACCGCCGGCCGGAACCTGGGCACGGGAAGCCCCGGCGCTGACCAGCTCCACCCCGGCAACGTCCAGGGAAGGCGTCACGGTCATCGCCGCGTCGGTGTTGTTGTTGAGCACCGCCGAGATCGTCACGGTGTCGCCGACGACGAAGAAGCGCGGCGCCTGCAGCCGCACGATCAGCGGTTTCTGCGTCCGCGTGCTCGACGTGGCAGTGCCGAACTCGCTGACCATCGTCGCCACCCGGGCGGTGGCTCGCCAGGTGGTCAGCGAGTCCGGGTAGGTGACGCTTACCGTTGCGGTACCGTCGTCTCCGGTGACCACATCGGGCTGCCAGAGTGCGGTCGAGCGAAAGTCGCTGCGGACCTGCACCGCCGGCTGCTGCTGCCCTCCGGCTAGCTCGGGAGCCGCAGCCAATTCCTGCGACATCGGCATGATCGCGTCGGCGGCGCGGTAGCGGCCCCCGACCGCACCCTCGGCCAGCGCCGACTTCGACGCGAAGCGGGCGGCTCGATTGGTGGCGCTGAGGTCGTATTCGAGCCGCTCGTTGCCCAGCCCTCCCCTGATCGTGACTTGGCGCAGCAGCTCGTCCCGCCGGTCGACGAGCTGGCCTTCGTTTCCTTCCACGAGGTCGGCGTAGCGCTTCTGCTGGAAGCTGCTGCTGTTCCAGACGACGTGGGAGCGCTTCTGGCCGAAGAAGTACTGGCGTGGATCGGCGGCGTAGTCGCTCTGTATGTAGAACGTCGATTCGTCCACCAGACCGAGGGCCACCTCGGCAGCTACCGGCCGGCCCTGATGATCGCGCACCCGCACCGTGAGCGTGCCTTCTTCCCCCGGTTGGTAGTGCTCCCGATCGGCCGACACCTCGACGTCGAGGAAATTGCGGGTCGGCGGGATGACGACCTGCTTCAAGTCGGCGTAGATCTGATGGTCGGCAACCATGGTGGCGGCGAGATAGATGTTGGGGACGTGGCGCTCTTCGAGATCGATCTCGACCAACTTCACGTTGCCGGTCAGGTGCACGAGCTCGTAGCTGTAGAGATCCTCGCCCTCGACGCTGAACAGCACGTAGCGATCGCTGGCCGGGGTGGTGAGCATGACCGCCGCCGTTTGGCCGACGCGGAACGTGTCGCTATCGACGATGATCCCCAGGCCGCCGTGCCGATACCCGAGCTCGGTGGTGCTGTTGGTTGCCACCCAAACGGCCGTTTGCGCCACCACGGGCACGTCGTCATCGTCCTCGCTGGTGAACGAGACGGTGTAGTAGCCGTCTGATTGTGGCGTGAAGGAGAATTCCGCTTCGCCCTCGTCGCTGGTGTTGATCGAGCGGGTCAGGACCTCCTCGGGTTCGTAACCGAGGAACTTCAGCTTAAGATTTTTGGAGAAACTTCAAGCGGAAACAACCGACTGGCGGTTCAAGCTCTTCAACAGGAGCTTCTTGAAAAAGGATACCGTTTGGACAGTGATATCATCAGCCTCGCTTCGGTACAGCCGGGTGTCTATACGGGCGGATCATTCGGAGATGTGTTTATGGTTTCATCAGATCGTGATCCGAACCAACGATGGGCTTCGGCCGACGATCTCGTGCAGGCACTGCACGGTGAGGCCCTGGTGGTGCCACGTCGGCGGCGCCGTGTGGTGCCAAAGGTCGTGAGCACAATTGCTGGGGCGGCGGTGGTTGGGGCAGCGCTGTTTCTTGCCTTCCAGCGATTCGAGCAGGCTGCCGAGCCGCCGCAGGACCCATCCC